>JANNRD010000589.1:0-3942 GCA_031401095.1 Acidobacteriota bacterium | reverse complement strand
CCGCGCAGGTGCATATGCGGCATGAGGGCATAGATACGGGTATTGTCCCTGAGGGTCAGGCAGCCTGTGACGCGATGACTCTCGGCCCCCGGTGGAATCTTGAACAGCATATTGC
The DNA here is from genome assembly GCA_031401095.1 of Acidobacteriota bacterium. Taxonomy (GTDB): domain Bacteria; phylum Acidobacteriota; class Blastocatellia; order RBC074; family RBC074; genus JANNRD01. The sequence continues at coordinate 3,827 of JANNRD010000589.1, read as the reverse complement.
CAACTGAGCGAGTACCAACAAGCTTCTGCGGAACCTGTTTGGCAAACACCAGCCCAATCGACGAACGATCCTTCTGAACGGAGCCAGCTACTTTGGAATAGTGAATCTGGAAGCGAATGGTTGCACCGGCGGGAACTCGCTTGCCGACGCCCGGCGCCCAGACATCGGGGTTGTGTCCCGGGGCATACCCAACCAGGATGTTCTCATTCTGGCCACCTCCCCGCCGCGCGTTCTCAGGGGCACAGGCATCGTCAACAACGGGTTGATCCGGCTTCAGTCTCATGAGGAAGCCATCACGGTAGAAAGGCGAGTTCTTGAGCTGTGCTTCCATCGCCTTATCGCGCATTTCCGGAGTCATCTTCGCGGTGCTTGGAGCACCGGGCGGCACGATGAACGCAATAATGTGATGGACGATCTTGCGATTACCAGGCCGCGCTTCGGCCATCTGGACGTATTTGTCTTCAGTGAAGTTTGTCGCGACATCGAAGTACTGGTATTCGTCTGGACCGGACGCCTCGAGGGTATACTCTTCCGGCACCTCGAGGATGACATCGGGCTTACTAATCCCCCAGCCGTCGACAAACTTTGGAGCTGTGGGGAGGTCCTTTGGATTCCCTTCCTGCGCGCCGCCATCAACCCATGTGGTGATGGTGTCGATCTGTTGCTGAGAAAGACGACGATCATTCGCGAACTGACCGAAATGCGGGTCGGCGTGCCAGGGCGGCATTTGCCGGTTCACGACCTTCTCGCGAATCGACTTCGCCCAGGGGCGCAACTCCTTGTAGCTCAGGACTGAGAATGGGGCGGCCTCACCGGCGTGATGGCAATCGGCACACTTCTGAAAGAAAATAGGTGCGATGTCCTTGTTGAAGGTAACCGCTCTGGCGGTTGCACGCCGCTTCGCGCCCGTGGCGCTGCTGCCGGTAGCAAAGAAAAGACCGGTCGCTATGAGAGACACTCCAACAACAGTCAGAGCAAGACTTCGCCTTAAAGACATCAACAATCTCCTCCACCAATCAACAGAGCCACGAGTGGTTCCGCAGATTCTATTTTCTGCCCAATCCAACTGTCAAGCCACCCTTCAGCGCGCGCCACAAGGGATCCAGAGATCGCGTTTCCGAGACTCCTTGACCGGTCAGACAATATACCACAAGAAATGAATGACGGCTCACTCATTTTTGTGGTTAATGACGTGTGTCTGACTGGGAATACGCTCAACCCCTGATGAGCAGTTGCAAAAAGTTTTCGTCGGGCACCCACCTCGCCAGATCAACTCGTGGGCGCAACCTGCGCAGGGTCCTCGCCGTCTCCGTCCGCGCGCCGGGTCGAAGGGCCTGATTGCGACCTGCGAAACTCGTCGAGCAGACCCTGCATGATGTCAGAGAAAGTCCAGTTCGGATCGAGTTCGGGATCCAATGCCAGGCGCTCCTCCAATTCCCGATAGGCGCGCGATCTCGCCCAGGCAAAGAAATGTGCGAGATCGAACCCCTCTTGCGGCATGAAGCCTCAACTAGCGAAATAGACCGGCGTCAAGTTGATGTCGACACCCGAATTCTCGGCCTTCGCCGGGAAGGTGTCAAGCTTGGGCCGAGTTGGCATTCCGAGAAGGTCAGCGTTCGCGAACTGACTCATTGCTCATCAACAGATGTAAGATTGCCAGACACTCAGTCAAGTTGTTAGGATAGTCTCTCGGAGTAACATTTTTTGGCGAATGTGCATCTTACGCTGCCGGTCCCTCCGTCGAAGACACAGACCTGGAGGTCATGAACATGCGTCGCTGGATCAACTTCAGTATCGTGGCGGTTCTCACTCTACCCTTGATTGGACGCGGCGCAGTACCGAGCGCAACGTCGAAGACCGCGCTGCGGATCGGGACCTCCTCCGTCGCACTCACGCCATTCGGGCCGAACCCGGAATGGGACGGAACAGTTACGGAGGCCGGTGTTTGGGGTGAGAGGTTTACGGATCAGAACGGCAACCGTGTCTGGGATCCGGGTGAACCGTTTGAAGACGATCCTCGAAACACACTCATCGATGCAAGTTCGAAGAGCAAGTATGACGGTATCTATCTCGCCGGCTTTGGGAATCGCCGGCTCGCAACCAGCAGGCACGACGACTACTGGGCGCGAACCATCGTCCTCGATGATGGGCGCACGCGCTTCGCCATCGTTTCCATCGATTTCCTCGGCTACTACTCTCAATCCCCCTTCTATGGCATCAACCACATTCGGAAGCTTCTCGACGCCAGGCTTGGAATCCAGGAGATACTCGTCGCTTCGACGCATAATCATGAGGGCCCCGATACCATCGGAGCCTGGGGGAATGGGCCACTCGCCGATGGCAAGTACCCCATGTATCTCCAGTTTGTTGATAGGCAGATTGCGAAGAGTATCGCCCTTGCGGTCCGGGAGCTGAGCCCCGTCCGCATCAGACTGGGGAGAACTGACCCACAGACGAGTCCTTCAATCGCGGGCATGCAGACTCGCACACGTGGCCGTCCACCGACGTTCTTTGACGAGGAGTTGCGAGTCATGCAGTTCGTCGGGACTGAAGGGTCGCAACGTGATCGAGCGATCGCAACCGTCGTCAATTGGAACACTCATCCGGAGTCGATGGAGGACAAAAACACCGAGATGACGTCAGATTTCCCTCACGCGGTGAGGACAGCGGTCGAGAAGAGATACGGCGGACTCGCCCTCTACTTTTCCGGCGCGATCGGCGCCGTCGAGATCATCGGTGACTCAAACACTCGCAGCAGCGATCGCACGCGATTTGATGGTCTCGACTTTCCCTTTGTCAGAGGAACCCGACCAGCCTTCACTTTTCAACGCACCGAAGCGATCGGCAGAGACATTGCGAAGGCGGTGATTGACGCGGTCGACGGCGGCTTGTGGAGTTCTTCCAGCAAGCTGGAACTGAAAAAGGCTGATCTTGAGGGGCCGATGGACAATCCCGGCTATGCCGTTCTCTCGAAGGTGGGCGTTCTCGATACGATCAATCCCCCGATCGATGGTGGGGATTCAAGATTCAAGACCTGGATTTACGCGATTACGATCGGCGACGCACAGATCGTGACTTCTCCCGGCGAGCTGTTTCCTGAGGTGTTCCTTGGCGTCGCGAAATCCGGGCGGCGCGACTGTCCCGAAGCGGCGACAGGACGCGCGCCAGAGCCCTCCATCCGGGATGCAATGACGGGTAGGTTTCGCTTCATGATTGGGCTCTGTCCAGATGAACTGGGCTATATCGTTCCAGCATACGATTGGCGTCGCGACCCATTTGATACCCAAAGGATGGAGCTTCGGGAGGCCGCGGATCCGTGCAAGCCGCAAGGTGTCCCAAATCATTATCACGAGACGAACTCTGCGAGCTCGATTCTGGCGCCCGCTTCAGCATGCGTCGCTGTCGCATTGCTTACCGGCAAGAGGCCGACCGAGAAGGCTTGCGATGGAGTCGCCTTGTATTCAAACTACTACAAGGCGCTAACAAAGTGATAGCTGGGAGGTGCCGGGTGGAAGAGGGAAAGGGCGGGGAGGGGGGCGTCGAAATCTCCGTCAACGGGGATCGACGAACCATCTGTCAGGGGAAGTCCGTAATGCAACTGATCGAGGAGTTGGGACTCGAGCCCGGCCGGATCGCCATTGAGTTCAACCTTGAGATACTGCCAAGACCACGTTGGCCATCGACGCTTCTGGAAGCAGATAGCCGCGTCGAGATCGTTCACTTCGTGGGCGGGGGCTGATCCGACAAGATGCCTCGCGTCGCCCCGGGAGTAACAGCCGGGTGCCGCGTCAAGCGACTCCTGGCTCCGGGGGCGCTCGTGACCCTCT
>JANNRD010000588.1:0-5616 GCA_031401095.1 Acidobacteriota bacterium | reverse complement strand
GCGAGCCAGGCAAGTCTGTAGCCAAGCCTTTCATCAGTCCGAGTGGTCACACTCAGGGCAAGGAGTCGCCCATGAACCGTCGAGAATTCAGTTCGAGTCTGTTACTTGCGGTTCCCGCCACTGCATTGCGAACGCAGCAATCGCCATCGCAACAGCGCGTCAACGGCCAGCGCCTCAATACGCACCTGACCGAGCTCGCACAATTTGGCAGACCGCCAGAAGGCGGCACGAATCGTGTTGCCTATTCCGACGCCGACGTGCAAGCCCGTCAGTACGCAATGAGGCTGATGCGCGAGACGGGACTCGAGGTCAACATTGACGCTGCTGGAAACATCGTCGGACGTCGTGCGGGAAGCGATCCCGGATTGAAGCCCGTCATGATTGGATCGCACATTGACTCGGTACCCGAAGGCGGCAGTTACGATGGACAGGTCGGTTCGATGGCGGCAATCGAAGTGGCGCAGACGCTGGCTGAGAGCAACGCCCGACTGCGACACCCGCTCGAGATCGTCATCTTTCAAAACGAAGAGGGCGGCACCATTGGCAGCCTCGCCCTTGCCAGGGGGCTGACGGAAGAGGACCTCAGCCCGCGGACAAACAGCAGAAAGACGATCCGCGAGGGAATAAAGTTCATCGGTGGCGATCCCGACCGGCTCGCGAGTGTCGTTCGCAAGAAGGGTGACCTTGCGGGCTACATCGAGCTGCATATCGAACAGGGCGGCATCCTGCACAATGAGAAGATCGAGATCGGCATCGTCGAGGGCATTGTCGGCGTGTACTGGTGGGATGTGACGGTCACGGGGTTTGCGAATCACGCAGGCACGACCCCAATGAACCAGCGTCGCGATGCTTTGCGGGCCACGGCAAAATACATTGAAGCCGTCAACCGAGTCGTTACTTCACAACCTGGTCGCCAAGTTGGGACTGTCGGCAGGATTCAGGCTTTCCCGGGCGCCAGCAACGTCATTCCCGGTAGAGTCGCGACCAGCCTGGAACTGCGCGATCTGGACGCGGCGAGGGTGAGGATGTTGTTTGAGAGCGTTCAGGATGAGGTGCGTCAGATCGAGGTGGCAACCGGCACAACATTCGAGTTCAGGCAGACCAGCGTCTCGCTGCCTGCCCCGACGGACGTGCGCATTCGCCGGACTATCGATGAGTCAGCTAAACAACTTGGGTTGACAACCAAACTAATGCAGAGCGGCGCGGGCCACGATGCACAGGAGATCGCAAGCCTCTGCCCGGTGGGGATGATCTTCGTGCCAAGCCGCGATGGCATCAGTCACAGCCCACGTGAATTCTCCAAACCGCAGGACATCACGAATGGTGCAAACGTACTACTCCTTTCACTCTTGAAGCTGGATGCAATCAATTTGAATTGATCGACCGCTTGAGGCTTGCCGGTGTGCATTTACTTCAAGTCGAGCCGTGTGCCGAGACCGAAAGGTCGAGGATTCGATGGGTGTTGTGAGACCTTCCTCCCCGGTCACTCGTCATGACTCGTCATGACTCCTCACTTCCTACTGCCTTGACATCCTGTGGGGCGCCTCTTAAGCTCCCTGCTTGGCTAATTTCTACTATTGACCCGGGACATTCTCAGGAACAGGCTCTGCTTTGGATATACGCGACGCAGATCGACGCCGGTTGTTTATGACCCCATCGAAGTGACCCTGTCCAAAGCGAGCTCTCATGCCTTTCTTCTTTGATCTCTCATCGCTCATCCCTCTGGTTGAGCGCAACCCGTTCGCCCCGGTTCGTGTCGAAGACGAGGTTCAAGTCGAGCTTGGCGCGGATGAACTGCCGGCCGAACCGATCGTCGACACTGGTCTCCCGATTCCAGCTCATTACAACATTGATCTCATGCGCGCTCTGGTTCAGGACCCGTTTCATCTCTTTGTTCACTGGCAACTTAAGAACGATCCATTTGACCGCCTTCGCCGTGCGTTCCCAGCCGAGGCCGTCGCCAGTTTCAGAACCGTGCTCAAACTGGTCGACGAAACCAATCAGATTTCGGTCTTCTTCGATGCTGCGTTCGCGCGCGAGTACTGGTTTAGCGTTTTGCCGGCTCGGACATATCGCGTCGAGCTTGGCCTTCGATCGTCGCAGTTCGGCTACATCAAACTGCTCTCTTCGCAACCGGTCGCAATCCCACGCGGCGCGCCTTCAGACCAGACCTCGGATGATCCTCAATATCAGGTGTCGTCTGACGATTACCTGCGCGTACTGCGCGAGAGCCATCTCGTTCCTGAACGAGCCCTTCTGCCGGAAAAGTGGCCAGAAACGTGGCTCGCGGTTGGTGAACCGGGCTCAGAGGGTCCGCGGCAGGCCGTCGCAAACGCGCTACCGCCTGCCTTTCGTCGCATCCTCCGGACGATTGCGGACATCCAGTCGGGGCGAGAGTATGACCGTCTCTGGGAGCGGCTTGACCGGGAAGAGTTGGCGGAGATCGTCCGTGAGTTTCTGCGCACAATGAGCCGCGCGGGAGATGGCGAGATGGGATATCTGTTACTCCTTCGCTACCTGCCCGAGCTCCTCCGTCGTGTCATCGCGGCCGAAGGCGAGATTCAGATTGACGAGCCAGTGAGCCTCTACCTGGCACGCAAGATGGGCCTCGCAGCTTCCGAGATGAGTCATTTGGGGACTCCGGATGAGACGACCTCCGCAAGCAGTTCGGAGATGCGTCCGTGGTTCCCAAGCGCGACGATGTAAGACAGGCCTCTCTTATGGCGACCGGCTACCTCAGTCTTGTCCTTCACGCACACCTGCCATTTGTCCGGCATCCCGAGTATCCCGATTTTCTCGAAGAGGATTGGCTCTTTGAGGCGATAAGTGAGACCTACATTCCCCTCGTCGTCGCATTCAACACTCTGCGGCGTGAAGGGGTGCACTTTCGCTTGACGATGTCACTGACACCGCCGCTTTGCGAGATGCTCATCGATCCGCTCCTCCAGGAGCGCTACTCGAGTCATCTGCAAAGGCTCTGCGAGCTATCTCACCTGGAGGTCGAACGGACCGCTGAGAGCGCGCCAGATTTCCATTCGGCAGCACTCATGTATGAGCGCCATTTCAATGAATGCCGCGCAGTCTATGAGTCGTACGATCGCAATTTGGTTGGCGCTTTCCGCGAGCTGCAGGACGCGGGTTATCTTGAGATTATCACTTGCTGTGCGACTCACGGCCTCCTTCCACTCATGTCGAATGATGAAGTGAAGCGCGCGCAGATTCAGATCGCCCGCGACAACTACATGAAGCACTTTGGCCGGCCCCCTCGCGGGATCTGGCTGGCCGAGTGTGCCTTCGGTCCGGGCGATGACCGTTTTCTGCGAGAGGCGGGGATCAGCTTCTTTTTCGCCGATGCGCACGCGATCCTCTACGGGACGCCACGACCGCGACGCGGAATCTACGCACCAATCGTCACGCCCGAAGACGTTGCCGTCTTCTGTCGGGATACTGAAACCAGTGAGCAGGTGTGGAGTTCGGAGATTGGTTATCCAGGCGACCCACTCTACCGCGAGTTCTATCGCGATCTGGGATACGACTCGAAGGACTACGAGTACATCAAGCCCTTCCTTCACACGGATGGAGTGCGCCGGAATGTGGGGCTTAAGTATCACCGCATTACGGGCAAGGTTGGGCTACACGAAAAAGAACCCTATGTACCCGCGTGGGCGTCAGAGCGCGCCGCAATGCATGCCAGTGACTTCATGGCGAATCGGCAGGCACAGGCACGACACCTGCGTGGGGACCTGGGGCGAGAACCGATCGTGGTCGCGCCCTACGACGCGGAACTCTTCGGCCACTGGTGGTTCGAGGGACCGCAGTTCATCTATTATCTCTGCAAGCAGCTCTACCACGATCAGAATGAGATCGAGATGATCTCGCCAATCGATTATCTGGCGATGTTCCCTGACAACCAGCGGCAGGTGCCATCAGCGTCTTCCTGGGGAGCTGAGGGCTACAATCGTGTCTGGATCAACCGGCAAACCGATTGGATGTATCTTCATCAGCAGGTGGCTGAGACTCGGATGGTGGAGCTGGCGACAGAGCACCCTTCTGCCGAGGGACTGGTCCAGAGGGCACTCAACCAGGCGGCGCGCGAGTTGCTGCTTGCGCAATCATCCGATTGGGCGTTTATCATCACCACCGGGACGATGGTGCAGTACGCTGTTAAACGCTTCAAAGACCACATCCATCGGTTTACACGTCTCTACGAGATGATCAACGCACATGAAATCGACGAGAAATGGCTCGCCGATGCCGAGACTAAGGACACGATCTTCCAGGAGATCGACTATCGGGTCTACCATCCAAAGCGAGATGACGAAACAGACCGGAGTTAACAAAAGCAAAGGGAATCAGCGATGACTCAACCGGCAGCGGACCTTTCACCCGCTCATTTCTTCGAGACGATCAACTCCTACGAGCTGACGGCCGCACTCAAAACGGCGCTTGAATTGGGCATTTTTACCGCGATCGCGGAGGGAAACTCGAGAGCCGCAACGATCGCGCAGCGTTGCGAGGTAGCGGAGCGGGGAGCGCGCATTCTCTGCGACTATCTCGTCATCAATGCCTTCCTGACAAAGGACGGGCAAGAGTATCAACTGACGCCGGATTCCGCTGCGTTCCTTGACCGAAAGTCTCCAATGTACCTCGGCGAGACGGTCGAGTTTCTGCTCTCACCGACGCTGACGGCGGGATTTGAGAACCTCACTGCTGCGGTGCGAAAGGGCGGAACGGCGCTACCGGACCAGGGCACCGTGACGCCCGACAACCCTGTCTGGGTGAAGTTTGCGCAGGTCATGGCCCCGCTCATGACGCTCCCGGCACAACTGATGGTTAACCTCGCGCCGACCGATCAGAGCCGCGATGTCAAGATTCTCGATATCGCGGCTGGCCATGGGATATTCGGAATTGCATTCGCTCAGCGCAATCCTCGAGCCCATGTCGTCGCGCTCGACTGGCCCAACGTGCTCGATGTCGCAGAGGGAAACGCGCAAGCCGCCGGAGTCGGCAACCGTTACTCGAGGCTTCCCGGAAGCGCGTTCAATGTGGATTTCGGAACCGGTTACGACATCGTCCTCCTGACGAATTTCCTGCATCACTTCGACGTCGCTACCTGCGAAGCGCTGCTCAAGCGAGTCTATGCCTCTCTCAGGGATGGTGGCCGGGCACTGACCCTCGAGTTTGTGCCCAATGAAGATCGCGTGACTCCTCCAGGCGCGGCGGCCTTCAGTCTTGTCATGCTTGCGACGACACCGAGCGGCGACGCCTACACTCCGTCGGACCTGGAGTCGATGTCCCGCAAGGCCGGTTTTGGCAGGACGGAAGTTCACGAACTGCCCCCAACCCTCGAGCGTCTTGTCATCTCATACAAGTAATGGAAGCTTATGAACGTCTCTCATCTTGCCTGTGCCAAGTGTGGCGCGAGCTACGAGGCAAACCGTCCTTACAATCTCTGTTCTAAGTGTGGGAAGCCGCTGCTGGTGCGCTATGACCTGCAGAAAGCCGGTCTGACACTCAAGCGTGAGGCCCTCAAGGACCGAGGGGCGACGCTCTGGCGTTACCGTGAAGTGTTGCCCGTGGAGCGAGCTGAGAATGCGTTGACGCTCGGCGAGGGCT
>JANNRD010000587.1:0-8514 GCA_031401095.1 Acidobacteriota bacterium | reverse complement strand
CTACCTCGCAGCGCTCTTTTCGAGTACGGGCACGCCCGCCTACTTTCTCCACGGAACGGAGTGTGTGCACGGGAGCGCTGGACAGGTCGCGCGGGGCGACGCTGTAGTTGCCATTTCGAACAGCGGTGAGACCGGTGAACTGAAGGCGACTGTGACGGCGCTGAAACGCAATGGAGCGATTATTATCGGCGTCTCTGGCAACCCAAAGTCGTGGCTGGCGCGGCAGAGCGATGCTTTTCTGCACGTCGGCGTCGAGAGGGAAGGGAGCCCACTGGGCTTTGAGCCGCGTGCGAGCATCCTTGCGGAGATTTACGTTCTTGCCGCGTTGAGCATTGAACTGCAGGCGCGCAAAGGCGTCACAATTGGAGACTACAATGCCTGGCACCCGGGCGGGCTCATCGGCAAGCACACTGGCGAGTTGAAGAAGCCCTAGCCCCGGCTAACACGGAGCAAAGGTAAAGACGACGACGCCGATGACAAACCAGAGAGCCGCGAAGATCAGACCATAGCCAAAAAAACTTCTGAAGTCGACGCGCGCAATTCCAGCGATGATGACGTACCAGAAGGGCGAAGCAAGATTGCCCATATGGTCGCCGATGCTCATCGCCAGCAACCCTCTCTGAACAGTTACGCCGACCGCCATCGCAGCCTTCGCGGTGACAAACCCCTGAATCGCCCATTGCCCGCCGCTTGACGGAATGAAGAGCGCGAAGATCGTTCCAACCCCCGCGGTCAGAAATGGAAATGTCAGCGGTGTCGAGATCGATGCAACAGCGCCTGCGAGCGTCTCGCCGAGACTCGTAAACTGGATCAATCCCGCAACGCCGGCATAGAGATGATAGAGAACGATGACGGGCCACGCGGAGACAACGGCCGGCTGCAATGCCCTCGTGAAGCGAAAGACATTGCCGTGAAGCAGGAAGCAGAGAAAGAATAGAATCGCGTTTAGTGAATTGATGTCGAGGCTCGCGCGACGAACGAGGAAGTGATAGTAGAGCCACGCGCCAAAAAACGAACAAAGAATGACGGAGAAGAACGATCGTCTCTCGAGCCTCTCCGAGTAGTTCAGCTCTCGGTCAGGCTCAGCCTCGACTGCCTCCGCCAGCTTGCTGGCCTCCGGGAAGTGCGAGATCGGCCGCCGTGTCTTTGGCATGAGAAGACAGCCAACGACGACGAGGGCCGTTGTAAAGACCACTTCGTGAATGATCGCAGCCGGTGAGAAGATCGTCGTGCTCAGCGGTATGATCCCCACCGTCTTCTCGAGAAAATGGCCCGGCGTCGCGACCAGCAATGGAGCGCTTGCCGACAGCCCATACTGCCAAACTGCGTTCGCGGCCCAGACAACCGTCAAGAAAAACAGGAAATCGATGGCGATCCCCTTTCGCTCGGCTTCCCTCGCGAAATAGACCGCGATGATCGGACCAAGCGCGAGTCCCAATCCCCAGTAGAAGTAGGACAAAACAGCGGTCAAAAGACCGCCTATCAAGACCACCTCGTTGGTTGTCCGCGGTATTCGCGAAAGCGCGATGACTGTCTTTCTAAAGAGAGGGGTCGATCCGAGTACTGAACTAAGGACGATGATGAGGGTCATCTGCATCGTGAATGACAGCAGCATCCAAAGGCCCTGATAATAGGCATCCATGACCTTTGCTGGTGAATTTCCGAGCAGTAGCGCGGCGAGAAAGAGAAGAACGAGAAGCACGACACATGCCGTAATCGCGTCCGGGACAAATCGGGCAATGATCAAAGCGAAGCGATCCAGCCGGCTTCTATCTGCTGATGGTTGGGTTATCAAAATCGGATCTGCACTGGGCCCTTCGGTCATTCTCTATTTCCCCTTGAAGTTCGGTTTGCGCTTCTCATGAAACGCGGCGGTGCCTTCTTTGACGTCTTCGCAGTAGTTGACCACCATCGTTCCCAGCGCGGCGTCTTCAAGAGCGTTCTCGAGGCTCATGGTCTCCTGCTTGTACATCATTCTCTTGGTGGTGCGGATCGCTATTGGCGGTCCATCAGCAAGCCGCGCCGCCCACTCGCGCGCGGTCGCCATGAGGACGCCATCCGGAACGACTTCAGTGACGAGTCCGAGGCGTTTTGCTTCCGCGGCGGGGTAGACCTCCGAGAAGAGCGACATTTTGAGGGCTTTTTCGAGCCCGAGAAACCTCGGAAAGAGATAGGCGCCGCCTTCATCCGGGATGAGTGCAAACTTGAGACTGGTGTCTCCGAGACGAGCGCTCTCAGCGGCAATCCGGAAGTCGCAGGAGAGCGCCAGCGTCAGACCGCCAGCGACGGCGGCCCCATTGATGGCGGCAATGGTGGGCTTATCAAACCGACGCAGCAGGACGACAAGCTGATGCATGTTTTCGCGCATCTCGAGCATCGACTCCATGCGATGACCGCGATAGCGCGCTGGATACTGGAAGTCGCGGCTGATGTCGCCTCCAGAGCAAAAGCCTCTCCCGGCCCCGGTCATGATGACTGCGCGACAATTGTCATCATCACGCGCATCGGCGAGCGCCGCAATGATTTCGTGAACCATGACTTCGGAATAGGCGTTGAGCTTTTCCGGGCGATTCAAAGTGATCGTCGCGATGCGATCCTGCTTGTCATAGACAATCTGGCGGTATTCCATTGACCTTCTCCTTCACCTGCCCTTAAAGGATGGTTGGCGCTTTTCCATGAATGCGCGAACGCCTTCCTTGTGATCCTCAGTCATCCCGCAGCGCAGATGTGTCTCGGCTTCGCGGTCGAGCAGGGTTCTGAAGTCTGAACTCATCGCGAGATTGACGTTGGCTTTCATATAGCGATAGCTTGTCAGAGGACCGTGCGCGATGCGTCTTGCGATCTCATCCGTGTTGACAATCAGATCGTCGGCGGCAAACACGCGATTGACGAGGCCAATGCGATGGGCTTCGACGGCGTCGACAATGTCTGCGAGAAAGTACATCTCCTTGGCCCTCGCGGGACCGACATATCGCGCCAGGAGCCAGGTGGTTCCAAAGTCGCCACCGAAGCCGACCTTGGCATAGGCCGTCCCGAACTTGGCCTGAGCCGAGGCGAAACGCAAATCGCAGGCAAGGGAAATCCCGAGTCCGGCACCCATGGCGTGGCCATTGACGGCGGCGATGGTCACCTTGGGGATGCTATAGAGGAGCCATGAGAGTTCCTGAGCCTGTCTCAGACCGTCGATTTGTTCCTCGAGGGTCTCTTGTTTGGCCTCTGGGCGCGACATCTGTGAAACGTCGCCTCCAGCACAGAAGGCCCGACCAGAACCGGTGACGACGATGGCGCCGACCTCCGGGTCGCGGCTCCATTCCTTTAGTTGAGCGCAGGCGAGCGAAATCAGTTCGCGGCTCAGGGCATTGAGTTTTTCTGGTCGATTGAAGGTCAACTTCGCGACTCTGTCTTCGACCTGGGTGAGAATTACAGCTTCTGACATTGTCATTCCTCCACTCTGGAAGTAGTCTACTTCTCGGTCTGCATCTTGACTGCGTTGCGCAGATTAACCTAAATGCGCTCGGTTGTAACCTGCTCACGCGAGGAACGCGCCTGCGACAATTCTCTCGACAGGAACGGGGGCCCCTTGACAGCGGTACTCGCAACAGGATAGGTTGCTGACCGGTCAGTAGGCGGGAACTGCACCGCGCTCTTAGAGCGACCCCTAGTAAATACTTGGATATACAGTACTGATGATTCGAATTGGCTGTCTGGACCTGCGGTCACGAACGCAGAGCCCTTCCAGCAATAGCGTCGACAGCGGTGCCTGACAGATGAAGAGCCGTCTGGTTGTGTTGCCACGTCTGATAAGCATCGCCTTTTCCAAGGAGCCCTCCCATGTGGATTCGCAAAGCTGACCGCGATATGAAGAAGGGCGTTGACTCGCCTGTGCCCACCCAGGCAGTTTCAAACGAAGAGTTCGTCCCACGTCCCCAAACCGAGAAGCAGAAACACATCGAACATCTCATCGCAGAGTTGGCGACAGCCCGTGCGAAGAAGCTCGGCGTCGAGCGACGTGACTTTATGCGCACCTCGATGGGTCTCGCGACGTGCTTCCTCGCCTCGAATCTCGCGTATGGCAAGAACTACTGGGACGTCGACGAAGCCGAAACCTGGGAGCCGGCGGCCTACGATGAAAAGTGGCCGAAGGGTGAGTACTTTATCATTGACGTTCAGTCGCACTTTACCAACGGCCAGGCCTTGAACTTCCGCAATGCGGAGTTTGTCAAGAATATGGGCTTCCAACTCAAGAACGATGCGGAATCCTACAGTTTTGGTAATTTCATGAAGGAGATGTATTTCGACAGCGATACGAGCATCTGTGTCATCTCTGGCGTGCCGACGGCGGAGAAGAACCGTGACGAAAGCGGCAAGGTTCTCGAGGGCATAGCGCGCAGCCGCGGCTTGCTCCCAAGCTGGCTTATGTCTCAAAGCATGAAGAGGATCAATACGATCGCCGGGTCCCAGCGCGCCCTCTGTCAGGGCAATCTTGCGCCGAATCACTATTGGGACAAGACCGCCAACGCGGTTGACAAGGCGGCGACCATCGAGCAGATGGAGCGCGAACTGAAGCAGTATGGGATCAGCTCATGGAAGTGGTACTGCCACACCGACCCGGCACGCACAGGCAACGGCTTTCAGGTGGATGACGATAACGCGCAGTGGTTTATTGAAGAGTCGCGCAAACGCGGAATGAAGTTGATCAGCGTCCACAAGGGCTACTCGTATCAATCCCGAACGCTTGGCCATCTCGCCAATCCGAAGGACATGGAGAAGGCCGCCTTGCGCAATCCTGACTTCAATTTCGTTGTCTACCACTCGGCGATCAAGCACGGGACAAGCGAACCCAATTGGCTTGAAAACAACAAGTACGATCCGACGACGGGTGACTTTGAATGGCACAGTGTCCTCATGGACATCAAGAAGCGCAATCCGAAGATCAATAACCTCTATTGCGAGATCGGCAGCTTCTTTGGCACGCTCTTTCTGGCGCATCCTGAGATGGCGATGCACGGCATGGGAAAGAACATCAAGTACTACGGTTCGGACCATGTCATCTGGGGTACCGACTGTCTGTGGTGGGGTTCGCCACAATGGGTGATCGATGCCTTCAAGCGCTTCCAGATCAGCGATGAGTTCTGCGAGAAGTTCGGCTACAAAAAGATCACGCCGCAGGACAAGGCGAAGATCTTTGGTCTCAACGCCGCGAAGCTCTACAACGTCGATGTCAAGGCAAAGCGCACCAAACTCCCGCCGGATGCGATTGAGAAATTGAAGACTGCCTATCTGGAAAGGGGTGGCCAGCGAAGCAATTCAGCTTACGGATGGGTGCGGGCTGGCGATTGAGCCGGTTCCGTTGGTTGTCAGACGCTTCATTTGAAGTAACCAAAAATGCGGGTCGCCGGTGGGCGCGAGAGACGCAAATGCGGCGTTCGTGAGCCTTCACCGGCGATTTGCTTTGTTGAGGAGGACCGAGATGATCAGCTGGAGAAACTATCTAAAGGGTGTTCTGTTTGGCGTTCTGTTCGGCCTCGCCTTGTTTGCGACCGGTCGTCTGACGCGTGCGGGGCAAGAGCCGAAACCAGCAGCGCCAGCAACCGAGGCAAAGGTGCCTGGCCCACTCATGCCAGAACCCCGTTTCCACCACCTGCACCTCAACTCGACTGACCCGGCCGCTGCAATTGATTTTTACACGAGCAAGTTTGCTTGCGAGAAGGCGAAGTTTGCCGGCCTCGTCGATGGCGTGTGGACGCAGAAATCCTGGATGCTCTTTTCCAAAGTAACCAAGCCACCGATCTGGGAGTTGAATTCCGCGATCTGGCACTTTGGCTGGGGCGCTGAGGATATGAAGGCGACTTATGAGAAGCAACTGGCGATGGGTACCAAGTTTTTCACGCCTCTCACCGATATCAGTGATATCGGCGGCGCGACGGGAACCACCGGGCGGTTCTTCTATGCGTATGTCGAGAGCCCCGACCGCGCCTTAATTGAATTGAATACGGCTGGTCATCATCGATTTGGGCACCTCCACCTCTTCAGCGCAGATCCTGTCGCAGCTGCCGAGTGGTACCAAAAGTATCTGGGTGCGAAACGTGGCTCAACCCGCCCTCTCTCCCGAGAGCCGCGATTCTACCGCGACGTGCAGATTGGACCGAGTGCTTCCCTCATGCTCGACAATGTGAACATCATTATCTTTCCAGTTGAGTACACAAAGAAGGCCTATCCTGATCACTGGAAGGGCAAAACGGAGTTGGAATCGACGAAGGGGCACGTCACCGATCACATCGGCGTCAGCGTTGACAACCTCTCTGAAGCACTCGAGAAGATGCGCAAGGACGGGGTCAAGGTCACCGACGAGATTCGTTCCCTTGCCGGCGGCAAGATCAAGTTTGCGTTCATCGAGGGACCAGACAAGATTCGAATCGAAGTCGTCGAAGGTCACGCCAGTAAAGAATAACCCCAGAGACTCCGGGGAAAAGAAAGAGCCGCAGAGAGGTATCCCTCTCTGCGGCTCTTTCTGTCTTCTCCGCGCCTCTGCGTTAGAAACTGATTCGCGCAGCGAACTGGAATGCGCGGGGTCCGCCCGTGCCGAAGATCTGGTTAACCCGATTACTGGGCTGGCCAAAGGTCGCCTGTTGCAGCGCGCCCGGGGCCGCTTGCGCATTGAGCCCGCTGCCATAACCCGTCAGATTCGCGATATTGAAGATATTGAACGCCTCAGCGATCAAAGAAATAGTCACCTTCTCGCGAATCCTGATCAACCTGGTCAAGCGGAGATCTTGTGAAAAGAACGGATCCCCGTTGGCAAAATCAGCCGGCAACTGGATCAGCGGGTAGACCTGGTTTTGCGTCGTTCTGACTCCGCACATCCGCACGCCTTTTACAAACAGCGTACACCCCGCGGTCTGGGCTGCAGTTGGATTGGCCGGAAGCGGTTTCGCCCTCGAGATGATATCGGCATTGTAGGTGGCCACTGCCGCGCGAATGTCATTCGCATTCGCCCCACGACCGAGTGTGTTCCACTTAATCCCCGGAAGCAGGAGTCGGGAATTACCATCTCCATCATGATCCAACCCCAACGTCGGATTGAGCGTTGGTCGGCTCCTCATATCCGAGATCAATCCGAGTTGCCAGCTGTTTGCCAGGGCACGCAGCAACTTGCTGTCGCCCTTGTAGGATGGTATCTCGTAGAAACCACTCAAGGTGAAGCGATGGGGGATGTCATTTCCGGCGATCCCAGAGGTTTCGTAGAGATTATCCGAAGTCACTCCGCCAGGGCCGACGTTGACGTTGTTGACGTAGCGCGACATGGCATAGGAACCGGTGAACTGCAGGCCGTTCGAGAACCGCCGGTCGAGCTTCACCAGGAGGCCAAGATAGCGGGTGTTTATTCCGGACCAGTAGCCCAGAATTGCGCCTGTTGAACAGGGAAATTTGGGAGTGTTTGTTTGGGTGGTGGTCAGGCAGAAGGGGATGATCGGCCTTGCCAAGGGCGAGTTTGTCACCACTTGAGTGATGGGATCAGTGGCGACGACCAGGGGTCGCGCTCCGCGGTTGAGGTCTACTCCAAAACCCGCTTCAGTGCCGCCGAAATGGACTGCGCGTCGCATGACGAAATCGGCGTTGAGGATCAAATTCCGGGCAATCTCACGTTGCACACCCGCCGTCACGTGGAAGGTATAACCCGTCGTCAGGTCGCTCATAAAGATCCCCTCACCCGCAGCTCCAACAGCCTGTTTGGTGACCTCAATACCCCGGATCGAGAGGTCCGTCCCGGTTCCCCATCTCGACAACAACGAATCTCTCACGCCTGGGATGACCCCGAAGGCGTTCTGTCCGTTAAATGAGGTGGGTGTTGTAAAGTTCAAGGTCGCTGGCTGCAGAGGACCTCCTGGTGTGGCCGTCCCTGCAAACGGATTGGCAACCAACTGGGAATTGAATGGGACCAACCCGTTCCCCGCCGGGCCCAGGAATCCGCGCTCTCCAAGTCGAGTGTAGAACGAGTTGGGGGAGGCATGATAAATCCCTGACCCACCTCGAATGACCGTCTTGTCGCCAAGCGTCCAGGCAAAGCCTATCGACGGCTGAAAATTGTTGTAGTCATAACGGGTCGCGCGCAGATCTGCGTTCGCCCCCCCGAGAACGGGCCGCAGCCACTCAGGCTTGTCCAGGTCGTGGCTGATGATGTTGTCATCGAATGACCAGGCAATCCCGTAACTAAAATTGAATTTTGGTCGAACCTGCCAGGTATCCTGGATGTAGAGGCGATAGGCGTCATTTCGTGCGGCCTCAGCCCCGCGGTAAGCGGGCGGTTGTCGCGCATCGCCGACGCTGATCGAAAGACTGCCGCTCACCGGAAGCTTCAAGATATCAGCAAATGTCGGTAGACCAGCAGTGGTGGTCCGTAGAGAAGCCGGCAAGGCTGCGTAGAGGGTTGGGTTCTGTGTTTGCAACGTCTCCGGGCTAAAGAGATTGAAAACGCCCTGGTAGACGCGGGCCCAACTCCCGTGGCCGTAGAGG
>JANNRD010000586.1:0-2200 GCA_031401095.1 Acidobacteriota bacterium | reverse complement strand
GTTCTCGCGGTCCTTTGCGCTCATCTCCTTCTCGCGACGCTGCTGGTCGGCAATCTCCTCGTCTACCTGGGCGCGTTTCTCGGCGCGTTGCTGCTCCTCAGCTTTAGCCTGCCGGTCGACGTCGGAGGAGGTCTTTTCGTCATATTTGCCACTGTTTGCCTGTCGGCCGACCTCTGCAAGGAGCTTGCGTTTGGCGGCGATTGAGCGATCGAGCGCGGCGATCTCCTGTTCGTCTTTCTCAATCTGTCCCTGAGCGGATTTGCTGGTCGAGTTGCGGAGTGCCTGACGGCGGATGATGTCATCCGCGAGGCTAAGTGAGATGCGCGCGTACGCGGATTTAGCGCGCGCACCATCGATCTCACGAAGGATGGTCTCGACCTCGCTGCTGTTACCGAGGCCCGGGAGTTTCTTCTTCAGCCTGTCGAACTGCGCCTGCGCCTCGATTGAAACGAAGACCAGAAACGCGAGCAGCGTAAGGAACTGAGAAATGCGAAGCGACGGCCGAAACATGAGACTTTCTCCTCTGCTACAACCAGGAAAGAGCGCAGTGAAATCGCAATTGCGTCGGGCATTGGGTGGGGCGCCAGCCTGAAACTTCCTGACGAGGTGAGTCTAGAGTCTTGGTTGCGGACATGCAAGCCAGCGACCTGTAAGGACTGGCCGAGCTGGGGCTCGGCGGTTCCAGGGCTGCATTTCCTCTCGGGACCTCCGAGCGCCAGCCTGGCCTCCTTAGCCGCGCATGACGGCTGTCAACCGCTTCAACTTGCAGAGAAGCCATTCGCGACTGCGTTGCCCTCGCGTCAAGAGTCCATTGAGCCTCGCAATCTCCTTCTGCGCCCACTCCCCATTTCGACTAAGCAGCGCGATGGTCTCCTCGCTCCGTCGCAACTGGTCGCTCACCCTGCTGTCGAAGGCTCCGAACGCTTCGATCAGCGTTCCCTCGGTTTCGGCGACGCTTGTGGGTGTCTCGCACGGTCCGGTGAGTTTCTCCACCAACAGGTCGAGGTTGACCAGTGGATCGGTGGCCACCGCGATCAGATAATGATAGGCGGGCTCGCGGTAATCATAGGGTGCGATCTGTTCGTTGTAGATGCGGTTGATCGCCTGGAAGAGATCGTGATGCGGATGAAGGTGCTGAAAGTCGAAGTAGATCAGAATTTGATGAATCCATCGATAAACGTAGTTTGACGGAAGAGCGACGGCGCGCGTCGCGCCCCGGGCAGTGAAGTGGTCGAGAACCTTCTCAAGCGGCTCGAGACCGAACTGGTTGTGCTGGCTGAGTGGTTGGAACCGCTGGCCGTACTTCCCCCAGATAAAGTCAAAGACGACACGGTCAAAGCGAGTCACGATTTCATCGTGCATCGGGCACCCGACAAGCACGAGACCATTCGTGATCCGCATCATCTCACCAATCAAGGCACGGCGCTGTTCGATTGGAAGATGCTCGTAGCTATCGGAGACGATACAAACATCGTACGACTTGTCGGCGAAGGGCAATACCACAGGCGTCGGGACGATCGGGGTGCCCTGATCATGGGTCGCATAGCGCTCCATGTAAGCTTCGGGGAGATAGTCTGAGAGGGTGGTGTGGCGTCGCGAGAGTTCGAGGACCCGTGGCTGGTCGATGCCGATCTGGCGAGCGGCCTCGCGGACGCATCGTGCGATCTGCATGAGGTTCTGATACTGGTCGAAGACGCGTCCAGAAAGGCTCTCATCTGGCGGAGGCTGTGGCGTCACTTCGTTTGTCATTGCAAACTGATTCTACCTCATCGGGCACGCTCCTTCGATGTCACGGGGCCTCCTTCATTGACTTCCGACAACTACCGGCCTACGATTCCGGTGTCCGTCATTCGCCAGCTTATTCCGTAACCCTGGCTGTATTCCAAGGCGTCCTGTCTGCCCCCACGCCTTCCGAGTGATCAGGCAGCAGCCTGATCATTTTTCCGGAAGATCAGTTGTACCTGACTTGTCTTCCCAGGCACCACCTCCTTCCCAATCACTGGAGAGCATATGATGAAAAGAGTCTTCGCCCCTGTCACCTGTCTGCTTTTTCTCTGCGTGGTCGCCCTTGCGATCGCTGGTGTAGGTATTGATTCAGTCGGCGCCCAGGCCAAAAAGATGGCGGCTCCACCTCCTCCGGCCCCGCCCGAAATGATTGCGGTGACGACGGTCCGTGTCAAACCCGAAATGCTCAACGAGT
>JANNRD010000585.1:0-2988 GCA_031401095.1 Acidobacteriota bacterium | reverse complement strand
CGGGTCTTTCAGTCGCGTCTCACTGCCCGTGCCGCCTAACCCGGCGCTGAAGCGGAGCGTTCAACAGCGGCGCTGCGCTTGCCGTTGCCCGCCCGCTTAGCTCTGCGTTGGGTAGCGCGCAAGAGGCACGCGCGGGACGGGTACGAGCATGTGCAGTGGACCGATGAGGTGATCCAGTGAGCCGACACTTTGCTCTGCTAATTCTCGCGCTGCATCTTGTGGCTGTAAATGGCGTGCTTGACGCCGAACGTGCGCACGCCGCGGAATCGTCGCCGAAGGTTGTGCGTCTTGGATATGTCTCCCCGCAATCGCCCTCCACAGATACGCGACGTTTCGGCGCACTGCGGGAACGCCTGCGGGAACTAGGCTACGTAGAAGGCCAGAACCTCGTCATCGAAGCACGCTGGGCGGAAGGCCAACTGGACCGCCTCGCACCGCTCATGGCGGAAATGGTCGAGCGCAAGGTTGACGTGCTGGTCACCTATTCGACACCGGGTGGGGTGGCGGCGAGGAAAGCGACCAGTACGATCCCTATCGTCCTTGGGGATATCGGCGACGCCGTGGCGGCGGGCCTCGCTGTGAGCCTCGCCCGGCCTGGCGGAAACGTGACAGGAATATCGATGGGCATGGATCAAGGGATGAGCGAAAAGTATCTGCAGTTTCTGCTAGATACCGTGCCAAACCTCTCAGCTGTGGGGATCATTGGAAATCCGGCGAGTCCGTTCGTCAGACAGATGGCTGCCGACCTTGAGACCGTTGCAGCGAACCGCGGGCTCAAGGTCTGGTACTTCAAGGTTTTGGACTCCAAAGACATCGATAGTGCGATGAATCAGGCACGACGACGCACGCAGGGGGTCGTGGTGATCCCCGACCCGCTTACTCGCGAGCACTGCAAGAAAATCACCGCGCTGGCGATCAAACATCGACTCCCCGCTGTCTATGGCTTACCCGAATTCGTTGATGCGGGTGGTCTCCTCGTCTACAGTGCCGACACGGTGATGTGGTTTCGGCGCGCTGCAGAGTATGTGGACAGAATCTTGAGGGGCGCTAAACCAGCCGACATCCCTATCGAGCAGCCTACTAACCTTAAGCTGACGGTCAACCTCAAGACCGCTCGCGCCATTGGCTTGAGAATGCCCGACGCAATCCTGTTCCGAGCGGAGGAAGTGATCCGATGAGCGGCTGGCACATCTTGAGCGCGCACCTGCTTGCCACAGCACTGCATCAAGTTGCCCGACGCGTCATTCCACAGGTCGTCGGCTCAGTGAACATGATTATAAGCGCCACCCAACCCTGCAATGCACCGGAGCGGCAACAGCCGACTTCGTTGCCTGTTGCCGCCCGGTGATTGCCGCCGTTAGGCAGTCTGGAAATGGATCCGGATTTTGAGCAACGTAATTCGATGACGGACACGATGCAGGCCTATGTGATAAGCGAGCCCGGAGGCCCGGAAAGGCTGGAGCTCAGAGAAATTCTTCGCCCGTCGCCACGGGACGGATGGGTCCTCATTAGAAACCGGGCCTTCGGACTCAACCGATCAGAATGGTTCACACGGCGCGGGGAGTCGCCTTCGGTACAGTTCCCGCGCGTGCTTGGCATCGAGTGTGCAGGTGAAGTCGTCGCCGCGCCCGGTTCCAACTTGTCGGTTGGACAGCGCGTCGTTGCAATGATGGGGGGAATGGGGCGGCAGTTTGACGGGTCTTACGCTGAGTATGTGCTGGTGCCGCAGCGGAATGTTTTTCCATTGCAGACACAATTGGAGTGGAAACGCCTCGCAGCTCTGCCTGAGATGCTGCAGACTGTTCACGGTTCACTCCACGTAGGACTGGAGATCGAGCGCGCGAGAAACATTCTTGTGCGTGGCGCGACCTCGTCCATCGGATTCACGGCTATCTGTCTGGCTCGATTGGGAGGCCTCGAAGTCACCGCTACCACCCGAAACCCGGCCAAGGCTGACGAACTCAAAGCCGCTGGGGCGGCTCATGTCATCGTTGACGACGGCGTGATAGCGGACAAAGCCCGAGCCATCTACCCGGACGGCTATGACCGAGTTCTGGAGCTCATCGGAGCAACCACCCTGCTCGACTCTCTGCGGGCAACGCGCCGGGGCGGCATCGTCTGCATGACGGGCATCCTCGGCGGCAGCTGGGTCCTGCATGACTTCCATCCGATGGGCGATGTTCCGACTGGCGTGAAGCTGACTTCATACAGCGGCGAAGCATCCGATATCACATCCGCGCAGCTTCAACAGTATGTGTCTCTCGTAGAATCCGACGAGCTCAGCCTCAAGCTCGGACCGAGCTTCCATTTTGGGAAACTCCGTGAAGCCCACACCATGATGGACGAGAACAGAGCGAACGGCAAAATTGTGATCAAGGTGGACTGACTGCGATGTCCAAGGTGAATCGTGCTGGCTGGCCGCCTAACCAGTCGTTCCAGCGGACCGCCTTCGGCGACCTCTGAACTCCAACGTTCGGCCCCATAGAAGAACACGCCCCCACGCTTGCGCGTTGATGTTGCCGGCAGTATCATACCGGGCATGAACACGGCAACGAAGCTGCTCGTCGCCATGCGGCGTAATTCGCTCGACTGGCAAATCGCTCAGCTTCAAACCGTCGCAAAGCAACACGGCATCGATTGGCGGCACGACGGCGGAAGCCATTGTGTGTTCGTAAGGTCAGATGGGAAAACACTTCCGGTGCCTGCCCATCGGCCCATCAAGCCAATCTACGTAAAGAAGTTCGTCGACCTCGTGGACGGAGCATGAAGCATGAGCAAGCTCGTTGACTACCCATTTGAAATTCGCCCCCTCAACGCTGAAGAAGGAGGCGGATTCCTCATTTCCTTTCCAGACTTCTCTGAGTGCATCTCAGACGGCGAAACAGTCGACGAGGCGCTGAAGAATGGGCGGGAAGCTCTCAAGGCGACCATTGCTGCGCTCAAGGCCAAGGGTCACCCTGTCCCTGCGGCGAATGCGGGAGGTGTGGC
>JANNRD010000584.1:0-13739 GCA_031401095.1 Acidobacteriota bacterium | reverse complement strand
CTGACCGCGATGATGGATCTCATGCTCCTGCATCGAGTGCAGCAGCGTCTTGCGAGACATCATTCCGTACTTCTCACCAAAAGGCGCAATCTCCTCGGCCAGCTGCTCAGGCGTCAGATCAGAGATCGCCGCGACGAGGCCGTCATGCGCTTTGTTGAAGGCGGCGACGGTTTCTTCTGCGGTGGCCTTCGGCTCGGGCTTTTGCCCGCCACCGAATTTTCCGGTCAGGATCGCGTCAACGAGACCAGTTTCCGACAGATAGAAGTGATTGACCAACTCCCCGAGCGTCATTGCCGAATCACAGGTCCGCCAGCCCCACTTATCGTTCGGGCTGGCGCTCATGAGATTGACCGTTTGCTGATGGATCCGATTGCCTGTCTTGATCAGCGGATCGAGATGAGTAGATGGTGTCGACATAGAGTTTCCTTTCGAATTGACGGACATGTTTAGGGTAATTCCCGGAGGACGACGCGCGCCGGACCGCCGTCGCCGTCCTTGATCTTTATCGGAAGACAGATCAATTCGTAGTCTCCCGGACTGACCCCGGAGAGGTCGAGCCCCTCGACCACGATCACGTTCCTGCCAAGGAGTGCGAGATGAGTTGCCGGCTCATCAAAATTGAACTTCTCGATTGAAAGGTAGTCAATTCCGACCAGCTTCACCCCGCGGGTGACGAGAAGTTCGGCAGCCGCTGCGTCGAGATAGACAAAGTCACGATGGAAGTCGTGAGGTGAGCCCCAGAGCCGCGAATTCCGGGTCTTGAAGAGCAGCCGCGTCACCCCTTCGAGCGCCAGCCGTTCGATCGTCGCGACGTCAATGACATCGACGTCACCGACGTCCACGACTCGCGCGACGCCAATCAGAACCTCCAGCGGAAGTTCGTCAAGGGCGATTCCCCCTTGAACAAAGTGCACCGGCGGATCGACGTGCGTTCCCATGTGAGAGCTGCAGCTCAGATGAGAAACATTGGCGATATCACCTGCCTCAAGCAACGAGGTCCGCCGAATCTCTATCTTCGGGTCTCCGGGATAGACCGGAAGCTGACTCGAGATCGGAACGGTAACGTCGTATATCCTCATGACACTTCCTTCAGAACTTGCGCTTTTTCTCAAGATCAGCGTAGAGCTCTTCCACCTGTCGTCGCGTCTCGGAAAAATCTCCCGAGGTATCGATCGAGTAGTCGGCGAACTTCAGCTTCTCTGCCGACGTCATCTGTGCGTTGATTCTGGCAAGCGCTTCTTCACGAGACAGGTGATTACGCGACATGAGCCGCGCGATTTGAAGCTCTGGCGCGCAATGCACAACGACGAGTGTATCAAAACGCCGATAAGAGCCCGTCTCGATCATGAGCGCCGCATCAACCACGGCGATTGCGTCGGGACGACGCGCTTCAAGTTCCGCATACCATCGCGCCTCGGCTTCGAAGACGCGCGGATGAACGATCGCATTGAGACGTTGTCGTTGCTCAGCATCAGCAAAGACGATCTGTCCAAGCCGCCCTCGATCGATCGACCCATCCTTTGCGAGTACTTCAGCTCCGAACTCACGCACGATCTCTTCAAAAGCAGGTTGGCCGGGCGCCATTGCCGCGTGCGCCAACCTGTCCGCGTCGCTCGCTTCACAACCAAGTTCCTGCAGCAACGCAAGCACGTGTGACTTTCCAGTGGCAATTCCACCGGTCAAACCGACTTTGAGCATGCTCAAGACTTCACCCGGCGTCGCTCGCAGGCACGCAAGGTGTTCTTCATCAACATGGCGATCGTCAGTGGACCAACACCGCCAGGTACCGGTGTCAGATAAGCTGCTCGATCGAGAACCGATCTCGGCTCGACATCACCGATCAACGTGTAACCGCGCTTCTCAACCGCCGCAAGGCGCTGCGGTTGTTCGCTGTCCGGGAAGAACCGCCGCACCTCTTCAGCCGAGGTTGCACGGTTCATACCGACATCGACAACCACGGCCTCTTCGCGGATGTAGTCACCGGTGATCATTGCTTTCCGGCCGATCGCCGCGATCAGAATATCCGCTTCGCGTGTGACTGCGGGCAAATCCCGCGTCCGAGAATGACAAATAGTGACCGTTGCGTGACGGTGAAGCAGAAGCATCGACATCGGCTTTCCGACGATATCGCTTCTACCAACCACGACCGCACGGGCTCCTTCAATCGGGATTTGGTAATGATCGAGAAGCTCAATGATCCCGGCGGGCGTGCAGGCGACGAGAGCGTCTTCGCCACGGACGAGGCGCCCGACATTGACGGGGTGAAAGCCGTCGACATCCTTTGCCGGATCCACAGCTTCGAGAACCCGTTCGGTGTCGATCTGGCTCGGCAACGGAAGCTGGACCAGGATGCCATCGACAATCTCGCGTTCGTTGAGCTGACGGACCAGAGCGAGGAGTTCGTCGGTGGTCGTCTCCCCTGGTAACCGATATTGCTCTGATTGAAGGCCAAGCGACTGGCAAGCCTTGACCTTGCTGCCGACATAGACCTGAGATGCTGGATCGTCGCCGACGATGACAGCGGCAAGGCCAGGCCGCACGCCAGTCGCAGTCAACTCACTGACTCTCGCGGCAACACCTTGCTTAATCTTCTCGGCGACGAGTGTTCCGTTGAGCATCTGTGCGGTCATCGTGCCGTCGGTCTCCCGTGCCTTCCCACCAATCGATTGAATCGGAGGTTGATCTTAGCAGGTCGATTCTGACTTTCCAAAGCAGCGGGACAACAAGGACAAGAAGAACAGCGGGACAAAAAGCACCGGCGCGTCTTTCGGTACTTGTTGTCCCCCCGTTCGGGCCGAGCATGCGGTCACGGTCCGGCCGCATCTTTCCCTCCCGCAAGCTCAGAATCAGAAATGGGGTTCGCAACCGGGCTCGCGTGTGCTATATACTTGTCAGGTCATCGGAAGTCAGAAGAGAAACTAAGTACGTCGCCTTCCGAGACCCTTGGAAATATTGTTACCAGCGCCGGCCTCTCACACCCGCCCCAACATCCGGCGCCCCATTAAAGATAGCGTTGCCTTCGATTGGTCCTGAGCGCACTGATAGAATACCGGGCCGCTTGATCGACCAGCTGATCGACCCCCTGATCGATAAGTTGATCGATAATTACTTTGACCCTCAGGTGACCATTCAGCTTTGAATCCAGTTTCGTGGGTATGATCCGTTGGATCAGAAGAGACAGAGATGGACAGCTGAAAAGGAGGAATCTTAGATGGGAGCTGCGCTTTATCCAGTCGATCCGAGCCGAACCGAGACTGAGACCGCCACTCGGGAACGATCAAATGTGGCGCTGTTTGAACGCCCGTCAGAGCAGAGTCTGACTCGCGCCTTGGGGGTCATCTCTCAGCTCGAAGCAGATCTCGCCGATCTGACCATTGAGATGCGGGGCCTGCAGGAGGCCTTAGCACGCACTGAACACAAGATCAGTTGTCAGGATCAGCTCTTACGAAATGCAATGCTTCGCGAACAAGAACTACGGACGCAGTTGGGCCAAAGCCTGGGTTGACACCGATGCCGGGGAGAGAACCCAGCAAAAGAATATGACTGATCAAGCTCGTTTTGACATGGGTTTAGAGATTGGTTTAGATCTGGTCCTTGAGACCGCTGCCAGCCACCCTTCGTAGAGAAGCTGACGTTCGCTGCGTTTCATCTTTGGCTCGAAACGCCTCTCAACCTGCCATTGAGCCGCAATTTCGCGCTCGTTCTTCCAGAACCCGACAGCCAACCCTGCGAGATAAGCTGCGCCGAGTGCGGTTGTCTCCGTGATGACGGGACGAACAACCGGTACACCCAGTAGGTCCGCCTGAAACTGGCACAGAAAATCGTTCCGCGTTGCCCCTCCATCAACCCGAAGCTCCCGCAGCTTGATCCCGGAATCCTTTTCCATGCACTCGACAACATCACGCGTCTGGTAGGCCATGGCCTCCAGAGCCGCGCGCACCAGATGAGCTCGTGTCACGCCACGCGTCAACCCGACAATCGTGCCCCGTGCATCCTGGTCCCAGTATGGCGCGCCAAGGCCAACAAACGCGGGAACAAAGTAGACGCCGTTATTGTCCTTGACGGAGCGCGCCAACGCTTCGGTCTCACCGGCATTCGCGATCAAACCAAGACCATCGCGCAGCCATTGAACGGCGGCGCCCGCGATAAAGACGCTCCCCTCAAGCGCGTACTCGGTGACCCCGGCCCTCTCCCAGGCAATCGTCGTCAATAAACCCGTGCGCGAGGCCGTCGCCTGCTGACCAGTATTCATGAGCAGAAAGCAACCGGTGCCATACGTGTTCTTGACCATGCCTGGTTTGAAGCACGCCTGGCCAAAGAGCGCCGCCTGCTGATCACCTGCTACCCCCGCAATCGGGATCGGAGCGCCAAAAAGCGCTGGGTCCGTCTCCGCATAGACCTCCGATGACGACTTAACTTCCGGCAGAAGTGAGGCTGGTATGCCTAGACGGTCAAGTATTTCCGTGTCCCATCGTCGGCGACGAATGTCATAAAGCAACGTCCTCGAGGCGTTGGACTGGTCCGTGACGTGAACCCGACCACCGCTCAGCCGATTGATCAGCCAGCTATCTACGGTTCCGAACGCCAGTTCACCGGCCTTCGCGGCCTTCCCTGCTCCCTTGACGTGTTCGAGCAGCCAACTCACTTTCGTACCCGAAAAATAGGCGTCCGTAACAAGCCCGGTCTTGCGGCGGATGACGCGGTCGAAGCCCTCACTCTTGAGCCGTTGACAGAGAGGCGCGGTCCGCCGGCACTGCCAGACGATCGCGTTGTGAATTGCCTTGTCGGTCTTCCGATCCCAAACAATCGTCGTCTCGCGCTGATTGGTAAGGCCAATCGCAGCAATCTCCCCGGCGTCGATCTTCGCATCGGAAATCGCCTTCCGGGCAACCGCCAATTGTGAGCTCCAGATTGCCTCCGGATCGTGCTCAACCCAGCCCGCTCGCGGATATATCTGCGGAAACTCCTGCTGGGCTACTTGTACTATGCGGCCCGTACGATCAAAGAGAATTGCGCGCGATGAAGTGGTACCCTGGTCCAGGGCGAGGACATATCTTGACATTCGTTGTGCACCCCCCGTGCGGTTATTCCAGCGGTGTTTACCTGGTCCCCTGTGCCGATGGTCTCACAGAAGACGGTCTTTAGAAGGCTTGGCCGAAGCTGACATGGATCTGTGTTCGTGGCAACCGAATACCCGCCAGCGTCGCAGGTGGTAATCCCGAGCCGGTCAGAGGATCACTCACGAGATAGCCGAAATCAACCCGCACCGGCCCGAGAGGCGTCTTGACTCGCAGACCTACTCCAACCGTGTGAGCGAGGTCGCGGAAGTTGATCCGCCTGGCGGTGAGGAAGACGTTCCCACCATCATAAAAACCCACCAGCGACACCTGACGATAGACCGCTCGACGGACTTCGGCATTGAAGATGACCAGCGCGTTTCCGCCCGTCGGCTTGTTGTTCTGGTCTCTTGGTCCGGCCTCCTCAAAGTCGTACCCTCGCAACGTCGTCGAGCCGCCTGTAAAGAACCTCTCGGTGATCGGTAAGAGCGAATTCTCGAGTTCAGTTTGACCAGTTACCGTCGTCAGCTTGGTGTAGCTGCGCGCCACACCAAACCTCAAATTCCCCGCCAGTATCGTCTTTCCCATGCGACGCACGTCGTGGTAGATCTGATTCTCAGAAAACATCCGGACAAACTGTTCATTGCCGCCAAGGGCCTTTAGTGCCAGAGAGACATCGAGTGAATGATAGTGTCCGGCAGTCGCATCAAAGGGATTGTCGCGGGCATCAAAGGCGTATGAAGCCGAAACTCGACCGAGTCGCACCGGTCGGTCCCGCCGGTCAGTGACTTCTTCGGGATTAGTCACACGAACATCCTCAAAACTGTAACGGAAAAGCATGAGCGACCGATCGGTGATGCGTCGTTCCAGTTGGACGAGGGCGGTCGCACGATTTGAGTTGAAGGCCGGCCGCTGTTCTCGTTGCAGAAAGATGGCGAGCAATACTGGAGTCTTAAATCCGAACGGGCGCGGATCCGTGTAAGAAAGCTGCCCCAGCAGGTTGCGCTGGCTTGCCCGCAAACGCAAACTTGCCGCGGCTAGTCGCCCGAAGATGTTCGGGTCAGAAATCTCCAGAATACCGCGCACACCTTCATCGGACAGGTAGCCACCTCCGTAAATGATGTTGCGGGACTTGCCCTCATCCAGATCGACAAAGACATCGCGCTGAACCGTGCCGGTCTCGCCCTCGGGACCGAGGGGCTCGCTGCGCACTTGAACGCGTCGGAAAGCGCCGATAGCGTAGAGGTCCTGTTCCGTGCGCACGAGGTCGTCGTTCTGGAGTAATTCACCGGCTTTGAAGCGAAGAAAGGTAGCGACTCGGCCGGAACGGGTTCTTTGTCGAATGCCGGTTTCATTGACGCGAACCCAGTTGATAAAAACGAGCGGCCCCTCCCTGATCTCGTAATTGACGCGCACGCGGTCGCCGCTGAGATCGGTCAAACGGGTCGAGACCGTGGCAAGTGCATATCCGCGATCAAAATAGCTCTGGAGAATGGTCCCACCATCAATCCTCACCTCGACCTGCGAAGCGGGACCGCCCTGACTCAATTTGATCAAGGCGCGCAACTCGTCAACAGTGCTTAGAGTATTGCCCGTGAACGCGACCTCGCTGACATAGGAGCGCGGCCCTTCCTCGAGATTGAAGATGATCACGAGACGATCATTGTCAGCATTGACCGCGCGGCTGATGCTGGTCATCTTTGCCCGGCGGTAACCGAGGTCGCGCAATCTGGTAACAATCAGATCAGCATCGCGACGCAGCGCCTGCTCGCTCGTGATTCCCCTTGTGTACTTGGAGAGTATCGGAATCGGAAAGAAACTCTCGGTCTTGGATCGAAGGTCGCTGGCGATATCTTGAAACTTAAGTGCCTTTGTTCCCTCGATTCGAATCTCAGTGATCCGGTAGCGTTGCTTTGGGTCGGCCGTGAGCACGATCTCGACGCTACCGGCGGTCGCATCCGACAGCGGCGGGACGACAACTTCGGCGAAGAAGTACCCCTCCTCCTGCAGGTAGAGGCGAAGGCGACGCGTTGCCTCTTCGAGAGAAGCCTGATCCGTTCCGCCCTCACGGAGGATCGGCAGCACTTCCCTTAGCTTCGTTGCCTTGATCTCATATCCTTCGACGCGGACAGAAAATACAGGCCCGGAGACGATCGGTAAGCGGACGGAAATGGCGTTCTTTTCGTCATCATAGGCAACATCAGCCGGTCCGATTCTCGCATCAAGATGCCCAGCCGTAAGATGAAGGTCCCGGATGCGCCTGACGTCATCCGCCAGTTGGGCGCGCGAAAAAGGGCTACCGGGGTTGCTCAGCATCCCCGTCCTCAATGTCTCAACTGGAATCTTTGAGGTCCCTTCAAAGGTGAATGACGAGATCAACGCCGGCGGACCCTGAGTGACGTTGAATGAGATGGTCGCAATCGCGCCAGTCGGATCGAGGCTCACCTTTGGCTCGACGGCTACCTGGTAGAAGCCTCGATCCCGGTATATCTCATAGATCTGTTCCGCACCGTGGCGGACACTTGCCTCCGAGTATCTTGCCGCACGGTCGAGATCGGTGAGGCGCGCACGCAGGTCTTCCACGTTAAACCCGGTGACGCCAGAAAACACGACCTCCCCGATCCGCGCCTGCGGCGTGACAGTGAAAGTGACAATCACCTGTCCATCCGCTCCAGGCTGCGCGTCGACCCTCGCGTTGGAAGCGCGAGCCAAGCTATGGAGAGCGATGAGCGAGTCGTGCACCTGCACCGCCGAGAATGGCGCCCCTCTCCTGACGACTATCTGACTGCGAAACTCATCTCCAACGGTGGGCGGAGCGGTCGCTCCTTCGATAACAACGCGGACCTCTGCGACGTTCTTTCCGATCAAGCTCTCGAGACTTGGTGTTTGAATAATTGAGCCTTCCGCGACAATGTTGACCATGCTCAACAGGCTGAAGAGATTGAGCAGGCAGACAAGGGCGCAGCCCGTCGATCTGTCGCTTTGTTGCCGCCCCCACCAGAGGTTGATCATCATCCGTCAAAATCGCTTTCGCAATCGAATATCGAGCCCGAAAGCACCGTCTTCTGCACGCGAAGCAACAAACGAGAGCCGATCACTTGCCCTGTATTCTATGAGTACTAGTTGATCCTGATTCGCCGCGAGATTAGTCGAGTAAGTAATCGAGAAGTCCTTGGTGACGCGTCGTCCAACGGTGATTCGCGCCGTGGGGTCCGTCCCGCGGCCCGTCACGAGAGGATCGATCGAAAACCGGTTGAGACCAAAGAGCCGTCCGGTAATATTGCTCCCGATCCGGCTCGAGAGTGGCTGTGTCAGCAACGGCGACAGATTGGTCGCCTGCGTTTGTGCCAGTGACTGTGAGGCGCTATCCCCGGTGAACCCCTCGCGAGGGAGCGCTCCGGAAGTCATAAGCGCAATCACATCTGCCTGTGGCAACGGCGGTTCCGATCTCGGTTTGATCCGTAGATTGTCGAACGGGCCCGCGATGAGAACGCTCAACCTGTAACCACTGATGACCGTCTCTGCATCAATGCTCAAACGCGGCGGCCGCTGACTGATTCCAGGAAACTCAATCAAGCCACTGGTGATTCGGTAACGTTCCTTGAACAGCTCGTCGATCAAGCCTCGTGAGATGGTCACGCGGCCACCGAGGACCGGGTCCTCGAGCGAGCCGTTGACTCGCAGGTCGGCGCTGGCTACAAGATCAAGTGATTTGTTGTTGACCACCAGCGAATCGTTCGCAACTACGTGCAAGTCGA
This sequence comes from Acidobacteriota bacterium, assembly GCA_031401095.1. Lineage (GTDB taxonomy): Bacteria > Acidobacteriota > Blastocatellia > RBC074 > RBC074 > JANNRD01. Next base: position 4,924 of record JANNRD010000584.1, on the reverse strand, counting down.
GCTGGGTGGGAGGAATACCCGAAGCGTCCGCACTCCGCGCAAAACTCCCGCCCGAGAACTCCGTCATAAAGCGTTCGGTCAGGTCGAAAAGGTCCGTCTCGACAAGAACCTCACCCCGGCGCACACTGACAAGCCCGCTGAGCACCTGCAGCCGCTGGCTTCCCTGAAGCGTCAGCTCGCCATCTGCCGTTGTCCGGAAATCCCGGGGATAATCAATTCTGACCCCATTCAGTCGAGCCTGCAGACGCCATCGGTCTGGCCTCAGCCCGGCGAGAACGGTCCCGCCGGTGACCGAGACGGTTCCACCCCCAATCTCTCCAGTGAATGACGCGATCTGGGCCTGGTCATTGTTGAAAAGGAGCCGGCCACTGCCCTTGGTCAACGCCAGGGGAAACTCGCGACTTCTGAGCGATGCGTTCTCGACGGTCGCGGATCCGCCCAAACGCGGCTGACCGAGGGTCCCGGACGCAGACATCTGCACCCTGATAACACCATCAGCGGTTATCTCCTGAACAAAATTGTGCAGCAGTCGGAGATTGACGTCACCATTTGCCGTCAAGGCCATGAGGCCCTTCTCGCCAATCGCAATCGATCCTGAGATCTCGAGGTTCGTGTCCGGTCCGGAGAACTTAATTCGGCCAACGTCCAACTGGTCGCCCTGCAGCTTGAGGAGTACCGGGGGTTGCGCCGCAAAGCGCATGTCCCGTGAATCGATCGCCAGCGTCGACAGTTCAGCCTCGACGCGGAACGGATCACGCTCTCCGAAAAGGTTGCCCGCAAACCGCACTTCCCCGACGACGGTACCTGGCGCAGAAATATCCCCATTCGAAATGAGCGCGACGATCGGTCCAAGCGCAACATCGCGAAGATCAATCTTCCCCGAGACCGGCACCTCCTTTCGACTGAAGTCCACCTTGCCAGCTCCGGCGTAGCCGTGACCCACCAGATGCGCCGCCAGATCGAGGTCAACAACGCTGCCTGCACCCTTTGCTGTCAGTTGAATCGCGCCGATAGATTCGGCGCGATAGCGTATTTCCTGGCTGGAGAACGAGCCCGTCAGGCGGTCGAAGATTCGACTTCCGCTGTCCTGCCGTAGAAATTCCTCACTCGACGCTTCGAGCTTGATGTCGAAACGCCCGCTCAGATCTATCTTCTGTTCTCGAGTGGCATTGATCAGTTCGGCAATCTCCAACCCCTCTCCGTGAAGGTTGCCGGCGTATCCCCTCGTCTTTGTATCGAACCACGCGCTTCCTGCGACCACGCCTCCGGCAAACCTGAGCGAGGCATTCTGGGCTTCAATGCGAGTTCCGTTAACGACGATGGCTCCGCGCAGCTCGCGAGCTTCGAAGTCTTCGTACTTTGCATTCTCGATTGTGAATTCGCCCTTGCCGCTCATTGCCCCCGGGATTCCTGACAGCTCACCGCTTCCAGAGACGCTCCCCTCGAGCCGGACGTCCGTCGCAAACCTCGAAAGTGGGCCGAGGGCGATCTGCCTCAACCGTCCCCGCCACGCTGTGCTGTTCTCGGACTTGGATGAGTATTCGAGAGAGAAGTCGGCCTGCCCCCCACTCGATTGCCGGAGGACGGCCTCCTTCACACGCAGAGACTCGCCGTGATAATCGAGATCACCGCCTAGTTGCCCCAGCGATTCCTGGCTCACGGCAATTGAATCGAGCGCGAATCGACCCGTCACCGCTGGTCGTACGAAGTCTCCCGTGATCGCACCTTGAAAGCGGAGCCCTCGCTCCAATTGAATCTCATACTCGTGCAGATAACGGACAAGATCGTCGACGGGTTTTGACCTTAATGCGTCCGAGAAACCCTCGACCAGTTTCTGCAACTCGGCCGCATCGGCCGACGCGAGGTCAACATCGAGACTTCCATCTCCCGCCCAGTCAAGGTAACCACTGGCTCTGAGCTCCGTCTGTCCAGTTCTCATGACGGACTGTTCGACACGAAACCGTCGACCGGATGCACTCACGTTGATGGTGCCGTTCAGCGGAATACCGGTGACGCCGCCTTGCGAATGCAATGCGTCACCGTCGAACGTCATGTGCACTGTGCCATCAGCTCCGCGATAGTCCCTGCCGGGCCAGCGGAGATCGACGCGGCCGTGCGCCTTTCCCCGAAGGGCCAGCCGCCTGCCGAGTCCCGCAGCGATGGCCTGATCAACATCAAGCGCCGAAATGTCCGCCGACAACTCTGACTGGCCGTTTCCACTGAGGACAAACCGCGCGCTGCCTTTCGTCTCACCTCCAAAGAAGGCGCCTGTGAAAGACGGTAGCTCGATGACATCGGCCGTCGCGGTCACCTTACCGACCAGGCTTCCGATGGCTACGTCAGCCGTGACAAGTGAATCAATCTTCAATTCACCTTTGAGGCTGGTCTCGGACAACGTGTTGTACGGTCCGTTCAATTGCGCCCGGCTGATCGAGGCCTTTGTTGCGCGAATCCCGTTTGCGGCGAGGGATCCAGCTCGCAGTCGCCCGCGCCAATCAAACGATGAAGCACTTGTGCCAACCTCGCCCACCGCAGAAAACTGGTTGACTTGAAAACCTGCGACCTCGAGCGCGTTGATCGCAAGCTCGACTCCGGCTTTTGCATCGCGTCCCTTCCCCGTTCCCGATGCCGTCATCGCAAGGCCATCGAGGTGCACGTCGCGCGCCATCAATTTCTCACCTCGAAGTGCTCCGCTGGCTTGGTAGTCAATCCCCGAACCGTCGATCCGCCCCTCAAAACGTGCAGCGCCGGTGAGCTTCAAGCCCGGTGCCAGGATTTGCCCAAAGTCGCTCAGGTTGAGATCGGCGAGGGCCTCAAACTGGTAATCGAACTGACGCCAGCTCCTGACCTCCCCCTTCAGGTTCGCGGTCAAGTAGGGCGAGCGTAGCTTGAGTGACTCGACGTTCGCGCCCGTGCCGGTAATGCGAGCGATCAGATCCAGGTCGAGCCCCCGTGCAGCCCGTCCGTCGTAGACGAACTCGCCCTGGCGAGATGCCGCTACCAGGTGCATCTCCTCCCGTTCAGCCGGAGAAATCGCGAGTGAAACATCCCGGGCAACTCCATCCAGGCTGTGTAGCCGATCGAGGTAAAGGAACTCCGCCTCACGGAGGGTTGTCGTTCCGGAGGTATAGAGAAGATTGAAACGCTGTTGAATAGTTACTGACGGATGCAGCCCATCGAGATTGGAGCGGCCGTGCTCGTCGATCTGATAACGCGCGCGCAGACCTTCAATGACGCAGGACTTGAGCCGAATCTCGGTCGGGCCCGACAGCCCCAGAATATCTCTCAGCCGGATGGCGCCCGAGACGGTGCGCACGGTTGCGAATGGCTCGCGAGCGCCCTCGACATAGGCTCGAAGGTCGCTTGCCTCAAAACTTAACTGGCCGAGGTTGGTCTTCAGTGAGCCGATTTCGAGACGCGCACCATACTCAGCGAGCTTGGCTTGTACCCGAATGGTCAGCCACCGTTCGAAGTAACCACTGCGAAGCGCGCTGGTGGCGACGATGAGGGCCACACCGAGTATGCCAGCGAAGACAAAGAGACTAATGATTACTTTGCGACGAGTGAGCGATCGAAACATCTGAGGTGATCAACGCGACCCTTTTCGGAAAAGAGGAGGGCCCAGAGGTTGGCCCTTTCAAAACATATCCGCAAGCGCGAGCTCAAACTCCTGCGCCAGACCCGGATGGCCATGCTGCGTGGCAGTGGCAATTCCCTGAGTGTAGGCTGCGCGCGCTTCCTCGCCACGACCCAACTTCTCGAGCGCCTGGGCGAGCTTGCCATAGGCCGCACCCTGGTCGTCAGCCTGTCCCAGATAGAGCCGTAACTGGTCGACCGCGTCCGTCCAAAGCTCGGCCTTGACAAGCTCATTGGCGAGACCAAACCTGACCGTCGTATTCTGCGGATCCTGCTCCAACATTCTGGTAAAGAGCTCGATGCGGGCTTGCGACATGTGAAAGCTGATCCTCCAACTTCTGCGATCCTGTTCGGGCAACTTGGTTGATCATAGGGCCGGCCCAAGTAAGCGTCAATAGAGGGGCCCCTCCAGTAAGGGTTCCGTTTGGCGATGAGGAGAAGATCAATAATCGCGAGAGCCATTTCGCCTCCCTTTTTTCTGTATTAAGGCTATACTAGCCGCACCTAAGTGTGGTCTTCAAGATGCTTAGCCGTATTGCGAGGGAGGCGGCTGTGATTCAGGACAGCTTTTCCGACCGCAATCCGAACCAAGTGGAGGTATCCCGTATGCCAAAGCGAGAAGGAACCAAAAAAGCCCTCGTCAACCGAGTGAAGAAGGCCGTCAAGAAGTCACGGAGGCGGCTCGGCGCCGAAAAGTTCGAAAAGGAACTGACCCGAACGATTACCTTTCTGGAGAATCTACAGCGCAAAGTCGCGACGCTCGCCTCATCGGGAGCTGCCGCCGATAAGCCGGCCGGCAAGACAACCAGGAGACCGGCGCGCAAGGCCGGGACCAGGAAATCGCCTCGAAAAGCCGCTGCCACACGCACAGCCCCGGCCGGTCGGGCAGCGGCGACGGCGAAAAAGAAGTAATCCATTCTCTCCATGGCGATTCTGATCGACTCCTTCAAAAACGGCGCACGTGGACCGATTCGGTATTGGCATCGCCGCTGCGGGCATCTTGTCTCCGACGCTTCGCTGGAGGAGCTGCATGAGTTTGCGCGGCTGCTTGGTCTCCGGCGAGAGTGGTTTCATATCCGCTCGATCCCTCACTACGACCTCACGGGCGGGATTTATCAGCTCGCGATCGAGCGCGGCGCGATGCTTGTCTCGTCGCGCGAGTTGGTGCGTCGAGCTGTGCGTCTGCAACCACAACCACGAGCTATGAACCACAGAGACACGGAGACACAGAGCCAGCACAGAGAAGAACAAGAGTGCTTGTAGACCTCTCTCCAACTTTCATATTTCT
>JANNRD010000583.1:0-2224 GCA_031401095.1 Acidobacteriota bacterium | reverse complement strand
CGAGGGCCAATCGTGTACGGTAATTTTACCTTGGTGACTCCGAGCGAGCGGATGCGCTCCGCAATCAGATCCACCGCCAGCGCGAGTTCGGTGTACTGCGTTTCGAACATCAGGTGCAGCGTCTGGAACATCGGACCTTGCACGTTCCAGTGAAAGTTATGCGTCTTGAGATAGAGCGTATAGGTGTCCGCCAGCAGGTGCGACAGGCCCTGCGCAATGGCTTCACGGTCCTTCTTCTTGATGCCGATGTCGATATCCATACACTTCTCCACAGCTCAACTCCGGTACCGGGATGCCCCGGTACCGGATTCAACTTGCGCAATGCCAGAGGCGAGCACTCAGCCCGCCTTGGGTGCCTCGACCTGAATGCGCAGTGTTACCTCGGGCTTGAAGCCCATCTGCGTGCCATAGGACACACCGAAATCGGAACGATTGATCGTCGCGATGGCATCAGCACCGCAAACCTCGACCTTCAACATGGGATGCATTGCGCACTTGAACTGGTTCACCTTGAGGGTAACCGGCTTGGTGACGCCGTGCATCGTCAGTTGACCCACCACTTCCGTCGGAGCATCGCCGTTGAACTTCGCGAGCGTGCCCTTGAACGTGGCAGTCGGGAAAGTGGCAACCTCGAACATATCCTTGGACTTCGCGTGATCGTTCATCTTGTCATGACCGAAATCGAGTGAGGCCATGTCCATGGTCACATCCACGGTACCGGCTTTCGCTTCCTTGTCATAGACGATCTTGCCGGTGGTCTTCTTTATCTTGCCGCGCCAGATGGACATGCCGCCCATGTGGTCGGCTTCAAAGCTCGGGTACGTGTGTTCGGGGTCGATGTTGTAGGCGACGGGGGCGGCCAGGGCAGCGCTGCAGCCCAGGGCTGCCAACGATGCAATTAATGTCTTTTTCATCATCAAGTCCTTATAGATCGGTAGATTCACGGTTTGCGGAGTAAGTGCCAGCTGGAATGGCAGTTGCCTGAACGAAGCCCGCCTTCGGCACCTGCCAGCGAATGCGGCCCGAAGAATAAACGCCTGATTCATTAAACGCCACTTTAAGCGCCGCTTCTGTCATGGTTGAACACGTGGCCAGATATCATAACTGACTGAAAACGCGCCAATAAGGGTCTGTGACTTGCGGCGCCGGAATTTGCAGCTGTCAACAAACCGTCAACAAGTTCACGCACGATTGGAGCCAAGTACGGTGAGAGAGGTTCCCCGAAGTGTTGGGTCGACTGCTAACGCCGCTCGTCAGTGCGATTGCCTGCGCCGTCTTTGCGTACCCCGCTCAATCTTCAGCTAATGAACAGATGAGCGCACCGGTCCTGGTGATCGGTCATCGCGGCGCAAGCGGCTATCGCCCCGAACACACGCTGGCCGCCTATTCCCTGGCCATCGAGCAGGGTGCGGACTACATCGAGCCGGATCTCGTCATCACAGGTGACGGCGTGCTGGTAGCCCGGCATGAAAACGAGATTGGCGGCACCACCGATGTCGCCGATCACCCGGAGTTCGCGTCACGGCACACGACGAAAACCATCGACGGACAGCCGGTCACCGGCTGGTTCACTGAAGACTTCACGCTCAAGGAACTCAAGACGCTGCGGGCACGGGAACGTATTCCGGAACTGAGGCCCGCCAACACGCGCTTTGACGGTGAGTTCGAGATTCCGACCTTCACTGAAGTACTCAACCTTGTGACATCGCTTAACGAGCAGCGCGCACTGGCTGCTCGTGCGGCGGGAAACCCGGCGCCGCAACCGATCGGCCTGTACCCGGAGACGAAGCATCCCACCTACTTCCGCTCGATCGGCAAACCCCTCGAGCAACCGCTGGTCGATGCGCTGCGGCAGGCGGGTTACGACAACGCTCAAGCGCCCGTCTTCATCCAGTCTTTCGAGACCGGGAACCTTGAGACCTTAAGCAAGATCACCCGCGTGCGGCTGATCCAGTTGCTCGGCGATGCGGGTGAGCCCTTCGATCTCGCCAGCATCGCTGGCTATGCCTCTGGAATCGGTGCGGCGAAGAGTCTCGTGATTCCGCGCAACGAAAACGGTTCATTGGGATCGCCCACATCGCTGGTTCGGGACGCCCACAAGCTGGGCCTGAGTGTCCATGTGTGGACTTTTCGCGCCGAGAACTTCTATCTGCCCATGGAGTACCGGTTGGGCAGCAACCCAAGCGAGATCGGTGCGCTGGATCAGGAGATCGACGCGTTTCTC
>JANNRD010000582.1:0-13728 GCA_031401095.1 Acidobacteriota bacterium | reverse complement strand
GGGAACGCTGAGCCCCAGCTCGGCCTCTTTCTCCCCGTACCGTACCGGTCATTTCGAACCCAGCTTCTCTGCAAGAGTCTTCGATATCCTCAACACAGAACCGTGCCGGTGGTCCTTGGGAAACGAGAGTTGACTCGAGATGTCAGCCCACTCCTTGAAATCCTTCGACCTGACGGCGCCGTACTGATGTTCGCGATATCGGTCAAAGTAGACCACCCACTCAGCACCGATCCTGAGCGCGCTCGGCCCTTCAACCCAGTCCCCGGTGAAGGGTGCCGAAACCTGTTGATACGGCCCCCTCGCTCGCTCCGCAACGGCAAGGCGCAGGTTCTTCTTGACCGGAATCTGCCGTTCGTCTTTAAAGACCATGAAGAACCTGGACCCCGACGCGAGGATCGTCGCGTCGATGACGTTGAAGCCCGGATCGAAGAAGAGCTCAGTCGGGCTGAGGGACTTGAAGTCCCGGGTTGTCGCGTAATAGATTCTGTGATTGAGTCCATTACCACCTGATTGGTCCGTCTCCGCGAACTTCCCTGGGATCGTTGTCGCCCAGAAGATGAGCCACTCTCGCTTGTCCGCGTCATAAAACAGTTCGGGCGCCCACGCGTTTCGGGCCCCCGGTTCGTGACTCATGACTGGAAAGGCCCTTTGTTCGCTCCAATCGACAAGGTTCCTCGAGCTCGCGTAGCCGATCGTCTGGTCGGACCATGCGGTGGTCCAGACAAGGTGAAAGTTTCCGTCGGGTCCCTCGACCAGACAGGGGTCCCTCATCAGTTGTCCTTTTCCAACTGTCGGCTTGAGATAGGAGCGATCCTCGTTGAGCGCCGTCCAGCGCAACCCATCCGTGCTGAGCGCAAGATGCAATCCGTCTTCGCCGTTACCTCTGAACGACGTAAAGAGATAGCGGTCGCGTCCCTCGCTGGCCGCCTCCCTGATCGACGGAGAGAAGATACTGATGAGAGCGCCGATCAGAGTCATGATGCCAGCGCGCAGTAGTTTTCCTGACTTGAAATTCATCCAGCCTCGGCTCTCCGCAGTCCCGTCCCGGAGTCGGACAGGCGGTGACACCAGTCAGGCAGAGGCCGCTGAATTGGCGTCCATTCGCTCGGGGAAGAGCCTTTCAAGCATCTCGTCCCTCCAACCTGTCATTGACTCGTTGACGACCCGCCTCAGCTCATCTTCTTCAAGCGAGGGGAGAAGCTCGACGATCTCAAAGTGATTGTCGGCACTCTCGAGGTAGTTCTCCTTATCGCGGTCATCTCTCATGAGGAAGAAGGCGAAGAGAGGGACAACGAGCCTTTCGAGCGTGTCGACGAGATACGGATTACCAGACATCTGCCAGAGCTTCCGGTGAAAGGCGATGTCATTCTCGTAGAAGGAGTCGAGCTTCATCTCCTGTGCGCCGCGTCTCATGCCGTCAGCCAGACGACGCAGCTCTTCGAGGTCGGCGGGCATCGCGTTCCTCTTTGCCCAACCGATCGCGAGTGCTTCAAGCTCGATCCGGAGACGAAAGATGTGCTCGATGTCGGTCGGGCTGAGCTTCGTCACGGAGGTCCCTTTGAATGGGAACTTCTGGACAAAGCCCTGGTGTTCAAGTTCGATCAAAGCTTCGCGAACGAGCGGTGTTCCGACACCGAGGTCCTGCGCCACCTTGTTCTCGACGATCGCGTCTCCCGGCTCCATCTTGCCTGAGAGGATGGCGCCCTTGATCATTTCAATGACCTGGTCCTTCTTCGAGATCGGCGTGATGTGCTGTAGAACTCGCGCTTTCATGAGCAATCCTGGAAGATCGATAATTCAACGAAGGTCTGGTCAAGCGACGATCGTGTGCGAATGTCAGGCACAGGCTCTTCGCCGTCGTTGAGCCCGGGTCACTTCGTGAAGGTGCTCGGGGCACGCCGAATCGAGAATGACGTGATTGACGCTGACCTGGAAATCGCCGAACTCGCCTTTGTAGCTCCCGCTGAGAGGGTGTTCCCCTTTGATCTCGACAAGCCCCTCGCGCACCCAGTTCCAGAACACCTTTGGAGTCACCCAGAAGCTCCCAACCCCGCAAATCACCCTCGCCGACTTCTTACCCGCCATGTCACAGTTCTCCCATGGTCTGCCCAATTCGGGAATCTCTCGGTTCGAGAGCATGCTGGATCCGCGAACACCACTACAATAAAAACTGGTTCTCACCTCAACTGGAACTTGGCTCGGAAACGTACCTCCGTACTCACCGCCACTCAATCCGCCTCAAAATACACACGACTGCCTGTTCTGTCAAGATAAACGTCCATAGATGTTCATATTATCTTAGAATCTATTAGACCTTAAGGTGGTGGGCGTGACGCAACCGAACCTGGCGCTTTGCTCGTCGGGCGCTGTCTTCCATAAAGACATGAAGAGGCTGGGATTTGCTTTCACGCGCTGGCGACACTACATTATCCCGGTGTCCCGGAAGGAACGTCGCGCAGGAGGCCCATCCCCGGGGAACCTGTATGCATCTCGCGACGTTTTCTCCTCTGCAATCATCGATCAGCTTTGACGCAAGCGTATCGTTTCAATCGCCAAATAATGGATACTCGGCTTATGAGACAACTCACTTTCTCCTTCGTCTTCCTGTTGCTGGCATCGGTATCCGCCTTGTCTCAGGACATCAACGAGCAACTGCTCGCCGCAGCGCGCAAGGGCGATTTGGTATCGGCACGCGCCCTTCTCGAAAAGGGGGCTGACGCCAATACAAAGACCCGCTATGGCGCAAGCCCGCTCTCTTACGCGTGCGATCGCGGTAATCTCGAGCTCGTTAAGCTTCTCATCGAAAAGGGGGCCGATGTCGATGCGCGGGACACCTTCTATAAAGTCACGCCTATCATCTGGGCGGCGCAGAAGGGACACGCCGGGATTGTGCGTCTCCTGCTCGAGAAGGGCGCGAAGGGTAAGGACGATGCAATGTCGATTGCCATTGAAGAAGGCTCCGTCCCGGTTGCGCAGGCTGTTCTCGACATCGGCGTCGCAAGCCAGGACTCACTCAACAACTGGCTGAACCTTGCGACTCGTGCGGAAAAGCCCGAGATTGCCCAGCTCCTCACGAAGGCGGGCGCAAAGGTGGTTGTCCTGGCCGAGTTCAAAATCGCTCCCGAGACCATGCTCACCTACACCGGAGTTTACCGGAACGAAGGATCCGAGTTCTCATTCAGCATCAAGGAAAGCAAGCTCGTCGCGAAGACTTCCCAACGGGAGTTCGTCCTGACATCAACCGCCCAATACACATTTGAGGCGGCCGATGCACCGGGAATTAAGCTGGTCTTCAGTCTCGAGAACGAGAAGGCAACCAGCGTCACCTTCAGGCAGGCAGGCGCGCCCGACACACTGCTCAAGAAAGTAGAGGCTAAATGAGGATTTCGCTCAGGGCTGTCCTGGTTGTCTTTTTGAGTCTCGTGTTTTCCGCCGCCGCTTTCGCGCAAAACTGGCCTCAGTTTCGCGGGCCCGGAGCCTCCGGAATCGCCGAAGGCAAAACGGTGCCCGAGAAGTGGAATGCCGAAACGGGAGAGAACCTGCTCTGGAAGACTGCCGTTCCCGGCCTGGCACACGCGAGCCCAGTTGTCTGGGGTGACCGAGTCTTCATTGCAACTGCCGTGAGCAGCCTTGCCAAGCCCTATTTCCGCCACGGCCTCTTCGGCGATGTCGACTCCGATACCGATCTGTCAAAGCATTCGTGGAAACTCTACTGCCTCGATAAGAAAAGCGGCAAGGTCCTCTGGGAGCGCGTCGCTCTTGAAGGCGTACCCAAGACAAAACGCCACATCAAGTCCACCTTCGCCAGTGCGACGCCGGTCACCGACGGCCGGTTTGTGGTCGCATTCTTTGGTGCGGAGGGTCTCTTCTGCTATGACCTCGACGGCAAGCTCAAATGGAAGGCTGATCTTGGAGTCCTCGATGCCGGTTGGTTCTTCGATCCCGACTATCAGTGGGGCACCGCGAGCTCGCCTGTCATCTACAAGGACCTCGTCCTTCTCCAATGCGATATTCAGAAGGACTCATTTGTCGCGGCCTATGATCTCAAAAGCGGGAAACAGGTATGGAAGACTTCTCGCGAGGAAATTCCGTCCTGGGGAACACCGACTATCATTGAGGGCAAGTCCCGTGTCGAACTGGTGACCAATGCAACCCGCGCCGTACGCTCATATGACCCACTCACTGGAAAGGAACTCTGGCAGCTCAAGGGCAACCCGGAAGTGACGGCAACGACGCCGATCGCGGCCCACGACCTGATCTTCATTTGCAACAGCTACCGCCCAAATCAGCCGCTCTTCGCGATCAAGCAGGGTGCGAACGGCGATATCTCCCTCAAGGAAGGTCAGGAGACTAATGATTCTGTCGCCTGGAGCAAACAACGGGGTGGGTCCTATATGCCGACGCCGCTGGCCTATGGCGACTACCTGTACGTCAACGCCAATCAGGGAGTCCTGACTGTCTATGAAGCCAGGACCGGAACGCGTGTTTATCAGCAGCGGATCGGTGACAAGGGAGGCTCTTATAGCGCATCACCGGTAGCCAGTGGTGGCAAGATTTACCTGACTAGCGAAGATGGTGACGTCTTTGTCGTTAAAGCGGGACCAAAGTACGAGTTGATTTCAACCAATCCGGTTGGTGAAGTACTGATGGCGACACCGGCAATCTCAGATGGCGTGATCATCGTTCGCGGTCAGAATCACGTCTTCGCCTTTGCAGAACGTGGCCAGTAGCGTTGCGGAAATTCGACGCTGGCGGGTCGGCTGACGCCGGGAGAACGGTCAGACTCCGCTTCAGACGCGACCGTCATCTCAGTCGTGCCGCAATGCTTTGATCGGGTCCACTCGGGCTGCCCTTAGCGCCGGGTAGACCGCTGCCAGCAAGCTGATCAGGACGGCAAAAGCGATCGCTCCAACCCACAGATACCAGGGAATCGAAAAGAACTCTATATAGGGCGGTTGCTTGACGACATAGCGATTGACCATGAAGTTGGCGATCCGATCCACCCCCCAGCCGCCAATAACTCCGAACGTCCCTCCAGCCAAACCGATGAGACTCGCCTCGAAGAAGAATATCCTCATGATCTCGCTATCAGAACCGCCAATGGCCTTCATGATTCCGATCTCACGGGTCCGTTCCAGGATCGACATGATCATGGTATTGGCAATGCCAAAGGACGCAACCAGGAGGGCGATCCCGCCAAGCAATGCCAGTCCGCCATTGACCACCAGGAACACATAGCGGATCTCGTCGATCTGATTATTGAGCGAGAATGAATTGAATCCGAGCTTGGTGATCTCCTGCTGGATCGTGCGCACTTCGGTCGGGTCGGTGACACGCATCTCGGCGCGTTGATAGCCGGCATCACCAATCAAGGCCGCTCCCATCTTCTCGATCGGATCGCGGTTTGCTTCGCGAAAACGGCTTGCCTGCTCGATCGGGACGTATATCTCTGAACGCATAAACTGATCGAGAGTGATGCCAGCCTCAGTCTCGAGCACGCCGACGATCCGAAACGGATGTCTCTCGAGGTTTTCTTGAGGACCGCCCGCGTCTTCGGTTCCGAGGAGATCTAGCGGAATCCCAAAGACGCTTGCTGGCTCGACACTTGCGTTTGGCAAGGTCAGGAGACTCAATTCCCTGCCAAGCACCTGATTCGCCTCACTACGGCGCTGCTCTTCGGTCTTCGCGACGGCCGGAGTAAAAGGTCCGTTCCCGGAAGGGCCTCCCGGTCCGGCGCGGCGTGCACGCCGATTTCCCTTGGCACCAAACTGATTGAGGAAGTTCTCAGTGACGATCACTTCACTTGCCGAATCACTTGTGAAGGCCTGTCCGGCGAGGAATTTTTTGAAACGCGGATTGTACTCGACCGAGGCGAGCGCGCCGCCGATGCGATGGCGCTCAGTTCGTTCGTTGTAGCGGACGTAGCTCTGAAAGACGATCACCGGAAGGGCGTATCTGACGCCCTTGATCTTCGCCAGCTCAGCAACGGCGGCATCGTCCAGAAGTCGTCGTCGCAGATCGGGCCCAGCCACGGGAGAGGCTCCAGGCGTCGCCGCGGGAATTGAGGCCGTACTCGCGGAGGGACTCACAGCCGGACTCGATGAGGGACTCGATGATGGCTCCGGCTTGGGGGCGCTGCGTCGCGAGACGCTCCCGGAATTATCACCCTGACCGCCGCTCAGCGCGAGAAGCTCATCTGCGCTCGGGCCGAAGACTGTGATGACCGTGAAGAGATCGAGCTTCGCAAATGCATTTGCGATGATGTTCTTCTGAAGGCCAATCCCAAAACTGACCATGGTGATGATCGCGGCGACACCGATGACGACGCCAAGCACCGTCAACGCTGTCCGCAACTTCGCCTGGCGCAGATTGCGCAGCGCCAGCGCCATGATGTCGACAAGGTTCATGCTGTGCTCACCGTTGACCTAAGCCGTCTCCTCGACTACGCGACCGTCCCGTAACCGGATCGTGCGGTCCGCATGAGCAGCCCCCAACTCCTGATCATGCGTCACCAGGACAATTGTTTTTCCGTCATTGCGCCGCATGTCTTCGAGAAAGCTCATCAGTTCTGAAGCCCGACTGCTGTCGAGGTTGCCGGTTGGTTCATCCGCCAGCAGCACTTCGGGCTCATTTGCCAGCGCGCGCGCAATCGCCACTCTTTGCTGCTCACCTCCTGACAATTCTGAGGGACGATGATCGGCCCGCGCCTCGAGACCAACCCGCGTCAATAACTCGATGGATCGAGTGCGTCGCTGATTCCCGCTCATGCCGGCAAACGCAAGTGCGAGTGCGATATTTTGACGCGCCGTCATTGTTGTAATGAGATTGAAGCTCTGGAAGATCATGCCCACGCGACGGAGCCGGTAGCGAGACATCTCTTGCGACGACAAAGGCGCGAGACTCTCCCCCTCAAAGAGAATCTCTCCTGCACTTGGACGGTCAAGACCGCCAAACAAATTGAGGAGCGTCGATTTTCCAGAACCGCTCGTGCCGACTATCGCAACGAACTCACTCCGTTCGATTGCAACCGAGACCCCGCTCAGTGCGCGGACTACCTCCGCACCCATCTGATATTCGCGTGTCACATTGCGGGCTTCGAGAATCGGCATGCGAGCGTTGGGACAGGGCTAACAGAATTCGGTTGCGTTAAAGAAGTAGCTCAGCTCGATCGTGGCATTGTCGGGCGAGTCAGAGCCGTGCGTGGCGTTCTCCTCAATACTCGAGCCAAAATCGCCTCTGATCGTCCCTTTTGGCGCCTTGGTCGAATCGGTGGGGCCCATGAGGTCGCGCCAGGCGACAACTGCGTTCTCCTTCTCAAGCGCGAGCACGATGCTCGGACCGCTTGTCATAAAGGCGACGAGGTCGTTGAAGAAAGGGCGCTCGCGATGAACCGAATAGAAGCCCTCGGCCACGGCCCGTGTCATGTGCAGCATCTTCATGGCACGAACGCGGAACCCGTTGTCCGTCATCCGCTGCAGAATGTCTCCGAATTTACCCGCACGCACTGCGTCGGGCTTGATGATTGCAAAAGTCGTGACTAGTTGATTCTCTGCCATTGTCTCCTCTTAAAAGATAACCGCGATTGAGTAAACACAAATCATAACACCGGTGTGATGCAGTTAGAAGTCATGTTGGCCTCGCTCTCAGCCGGCCACGACTGCCCCCACTAGAAGGCCGTTCCAGCCACCAGAAAAACTCTGACCCTCCTGCAAGAGTAGCAATGCGTCACGTTCTCACTTCGGAGAAGGAACTAGAACGACTTTCTCCGGGTCTGATAGGACGTGACCGGTCACTTCTCTCCTGCGAGACCGAAATAGATCTCAGCTACTCGCGACGCTTTTGCGTCCGTTGGAGGAAGTTATGAAAAGAAGATCCGCAATCTGGTCGCTCGCATTGAGCGCGGCCTGTCTGGCCAGTTATCTCGCCTTAGCTTCGTGTTCTCCGGCAGCGGTCACGTCCAGGCCGCGCCCGGAGCCGTCACGCAGGGAACTCTCCAGGTGATCGACAACCAGGGGAGACCGCGCGCGCTCTGTCCCCTCAAACACACCGCAGTCAGCGCCGAGATCAGCGGCGGACTCACTCGCGTTACTGTTACTCAACTCTTCGTCAACCCTCTCAACGAGAAGATCGAGGCAGTCTATGCGTTCCCGCTCCCTGTCCGAGCTGCCGTCGATGACATGACCATGATGATCGGCGATCGCACCATCCACGGGACGATCAAACGCCGGGAAGAAGCACGCGCTATTTATGAAGCAGCCCGCGATTCAGGAAGGGTCGCGGCCCTCCTCGATCAGGAGCGGCCGAACATCTTTACGCAATCGGTCGCCAACATCACGTCGGGTGCTGAGATCAAGATCATGATCAGCTATGTTGAAGCTCTGAGCTATGAAGACGGCTCTTATGAGTTCACTTTTCCGATGGTCGTCGGACCGCGCTACATTCCAGGCGCGCCGATCGGAAAGCAGGGTGGAGGTTGGGCGCCAGATACCGACCAGGTTCCCGATGCCTCGAAGATCACGCCTCCAGTTGCGCCGAAGGGGACGCGTGCCGGACACGACATCTCCATCAGTCTGACAATTGACGCCGGAGTGCCCATTGAAGGCATCAAGTGCTCATCGCACGAGATCGATGTCACGCGCAACGGCGAATCGCGTGCTCGGTTGACGCTCAAAGCGAATACCACGATTCCCAATAAGGATTTCCGACTGAAGTTTGACGTCGCTGGACGAAGGATCGCTGACGCCATTCTGACCCATCGGGCGGAACGTGGCGGGTTCTTCTCGTTGATCCTGCAGCCACCGGATCGCGCGCCTGCACAGGATGTCATGCCGAAGGAACTAGTCTTCGTTCTCGATACGTCCGGTTCGATGTCGGGTTTCCCGATCGAGAAGGCGAAGGAGACGATGAATCTCGCACTCGAAGGCCTTAACCCTCTCGATACGTTCAATCTCATCACATTCGCGGGCGATACATATGTGCTCTTTCCACAGCCGGTACCGGCGACGGAGCAGAACCTCCAGCGAGCCCAGGCCTTTCTCGCATCCCGAGCTGGTGGCGGTGGCACCGAGATGATGAAGGCGATTCGGACTGCGCTTGAGCCCTCGAACAGGCAGAACCACATCCGCATCGTCTGCTTCATGACAGACGGTTATGTCGGTAACGATTTCGAAATCATCGGCGAAGTGCAACGTCACCCGAACGCTCGCGTCTTCTCGTTTGGGATAGGCAGCTCGGTCAATCGATTCCTCCTCGACAAGATGGCTGAGGTCGGCCGCGGTGAAGTCGAGTATGTCGCACTCAATGACGACGGATCGGCGGCCGCGAAACGCTTCCACGAACGCGTCCGTAGCCCACTGCTGACCGATATAGATCTTGATTGGGGCGGCCTTCCGGTGACTGACGTCTATCCGAAACGTACGCCCGATCTCTTCAGCGCGAAGCCAATCGTCATCACTGGCCGCTACACCGGGCGCGCTCGTGGTGTTCTGAGACTGCGAGGGAAGCTTGGTGGAAGCTATCTCGCGAGGGAGATTCCAATCGATTTTCCAGATTCTCAGCCGGGTCATGATGTTCTCGCCACGCTCTGGGCTCGCGCTCGGATCGATGATCTGATGAGCAATGACTATGCGCGTCTGCAAAACGGAGAGGCGCCGATGGAGACGAGGGAGGCGATCACGCAGTTGGGAATCGACTTCCGGCTCATGACGCAGTTCACGTCCTTTGTCGCCGTCGAAGAGATGATCATTACTGACGGAGGCAAACCCCGTCGTGTCGAGGTTCCAGTCGAGATGCCAGAGGGCGTCAGTCACGCAGGAGTCTTTGGCGACGTCAATCGGCTGGCGCAAATGGCAGGAGCCAGTCAGATGGCTCAAACCTCAAACAGTGCAATTGTCACGAGCAAGTCTGAAAATCTGAACACGACAAAGTCGACAACCGGTCGGGCGGTCGCCGTACCCCGCAACGTGCCTGTTGGTTCCGGTTCGGCCATCGGAAGCCCACAGCCGACGCCTGCCACGCTGGGTGATCGTGAGAGTCGCGATGAGCGAAGGGATGCGTCAAGACTCCATCCATCGATTGTCGTCGTCATCGAACGCCTGACCAGGCAGAAGACAAGCGTGTCGGTGGCGGAAGCCAAGTTCGTTCGCGACGGTAAGGCAGAGATTCAGATCTGGCTGACTGAAAAGACACCGTCGATCATCGCGGAACTAAAACGCCTCGGTCTTGAGGTGCTCATCGATGCTCCTCACAGCAAGCTCGTAGTCGGAAGGCTGCCCATAGGAAAACTATCGGCACTTGCTGAACTCAAGTTCATCCGCTTCATCGCACCACAATCTTAGATGTTCTCCGTGCCTCCATACCTCTCTGCCTCCGTGTTGAAGCCTGACCTTCCGTGTCAGTTTCGACGCGGAGGCGAACGGAGGCGTGTGACGGGCCGTCTTGCCGGTATCGGTCCTGATCGGTATAATCAGAGCTCATCATGCGCACCGCGAATCAGACACGCTCCCTGGCTGTACCGGTTCTTCTGAGCCTGGGGATTGTGCTTTCGCAGTTCTGTGCTGCGATCTGTCTGTTCTCCGGTTGCCCGTCTTCGACTCCACCCGCGATACAGAGGGTGTCGGGGGATGAACATTCCGAACACTGCCATCAGCGACAGGAGTCAGAACCCGGATCGCCGCAACCGCAACACTCGCACGATTGTCCATCGCATCAGGCCACCGTTGCACGTCCTCCAGTTGACGAGATTTCCGCTTCGGGATGGCACGGTCCCGTATTTTTAGCGATTATCCTGCCTGACCATTGGGCGGGCAGTTTGCCTGGTCACCATGGAGTCGCACGAAGCGACCATTCCTTCCGGTCTCCGCGTGGCTCGCCACGCTTCTCTGTCCTTCGCATTTAGTCCCCTCCTGATCTACAGGCTTGGCAGGTAAAAGGGCGTTGTGTCTTCTCACAAAGACACAAGCGCGTCCTCGAGTCACTTCGGTTCATCTGTACCAGCAGGCAACAGGGAGGGGTTAAACCATGCCACTCGGCAAACCGCGGCTCGTACGCACGGGCGCGGGCGTATCTATTCTTTCCTTCGCATTCCTAATAGTTGCGTTTCTTTCGGAATCCGCACTCAGTGCCACTCCAGTTCAGCGTCAATCAACCGCATTTGTCATCGGTCAAGGCCAACGTCTGGCACAACCGCCTGCGGATTCTGGCCAACAGGAGACGGCTGCGGCCCCTGGGCTGGGGCTCGAAGACCTTGAGCGGATGGCGATCGAAGGCAATCCGACGATGGCGCAAGCGGAAGCCGCAATCCGCGCAGCGGATGGCAGACGGGTACAGGCTGGACTCCTGCCGAATCCGGTGATCGGGTATTCGGGATCCGAGTTTGCGCTTCGTGCCTTCAGCGACAAGAGCGAGCACATCGGATTTATCGAGCAGACCATTCCGCTCGGCGGGAAACTTGGCAAGAGCCGGCGCGTGTTCGCGGAGGAGAAGGCCCAGTCGGAGCACGAAGCAGTTGCGCAGAAACAGCGAATTCTCAACGGTGTGAGGATACTTTTCTATCGGGCTCTGGGGGCACAGCGACTGGTCGAATTGCGCACGCAGCTTGCCAAACTCGGCCGCGATGCGGTTGAGGTTACCGGCGAGCTCTTCAATCTAGGTCAGGCGGACCGGCCTGATGTGGGGCAGATCAGGATCGAGGCGGAGCGAGCGCAGCTCGATTTGATGATGGCTGAGAACGAGCGTGAGCAAGTCTGGCAGGAGTTGGGCGCTGTCGTCGGAAATCCGTTTCTCAAGCCAACACCACTGGTTGGCGAGCTGGAAAAGGACCTGCCTCTCCTCGATCGTGAGGGACTACTGGCCCAACTGGTGGGCGAAAGTCCCGAGATCAAGCGGGCGATGGCGGGTGTGGAACGCGCCAGAGCCACTGTCAGCCGAGCCAGGGCCGAGGTGGCACCCGATTTATTCCTGCGTGGCGGACTCGGCTACAGCCGAGAGTTGTTGGAAAAGGACCTTCCAATAAAACGTCGGACGGGGCCAGAAGCCCAGATAGAGATCGGCGTGCGGATCCCTCTCTTCAACCGCAATCAGGGTGCGATCGCCGCCGCTGCGGCCGAGCAAGTCATGGCCGAACGTGAGGTGCGACGCGTTGAGTTGATGCTACGCGCGCGCTTTGCTTCATCCTTCAGAACCTACCTCAATGCGCTCAGTGTCGCGACACGCTATGAGAAGAACATCATCCCACAGGCGCAGAGCTCGTATGACGCCTACCTTAGGAGTTTTCGGGGAATGGCCGCCGCCTATCCCCAGGTGCTGATCGCACAGCGGACGCTCTTCCAGGTGCGTGCGGAGTACGTTGAAGCACTGGTCAAGACGTGGCAAACCGCGACACTTCTGCGGGGCTACCTGCTCAACGGAGCGCTCGACGCGCCAAACGGAGCGACAATGGAACGTGGCGCTCTCGGTAATCCTGATGACCGTGACTGAGAGTGCCCAGACTATTTAGTGGAGTGATAGCGATGAAGAATATGAATTGGATGCGAAGGAAGTTTCTGCAAGGATCGAGCCTGCTCGGCGCGAGCGTGGTGTTAGGACGAACAGCTTCGGCGCAGCATGAAGGTCACCAGACGACAGGACAGAAAAGGGTGCCAGAGAAGGTGGACAAGACAGCCACGACGACTGATCACGATCATGCGAAGATGCTGGCGGAGCAGGCAAAACTGTCCGCGGGCGAGTACGTGCCGGTCCAGACACCTGACCTGTCCAGGCTCGAATACACCATGGACAACGGCGTCAAGGTCTTCAACCTGCGCGCGGAGGTCGTGGAATGCGAGCTCATGCCCAAGTCGCATATGGGACCGGCGCGCAAGATGATGGCGTGGGGGTATAACGGTAGCGTACCGGGGCCGATGTTCGAGGTCGTCGAAGGTGACCGGGTGCGTATCATCTTCGAAAACAGGCTGCCGGAGCCGACAACGGTCCATTGGCATGGATTGGAGATTCCGATTGAGATGGATGGCACGCCGTATATCAGCCAGCCGATGGTCGAGCCGGGCGGCGTCTTCATTTACGAATTCACCCTCAATCAGAACGGCACCTTCTTCTACCACTCGCACGGCGCGATGCAGGAGATGATGGGCATGATCGGCATGTTCGTGATCCACCCCAGGACGCCGCACACCCCGCAGGTGGACAAGGATTTTGCGCTGATCCTGCAGGGTTGGGCGCTGCTTCCCAACAACGACGTGCCCAACACGCTCTCGATGGAGTTCAACTGGCTGACGCTCAACGGAAAATCGGCGCCGGCGACGACGCCACTGATCATCAAGAAGGGCGAGCGGGTCAGAATCCGGATGGTCAACATGGGCATGGATCATCATCCGATCCACCTGCACGGAGTGCAGTTCTACGTCACCGGCACGGAAGGCGGACGGATTCCCGAATCAGCGTGGTTTCCTGGAAACACGGTCATCGTCGGCGTCGCACAGGCGCGCGATATCGAGTTCGTCGCCAAGTATGAGGGCGACTGGATGCTCCATTGCCATTTGCCGCATCATATGATGAACCAAATGGTCTCGATGGTCGGACCCATGGCGATGTCGCACGGCAGCGGCTCGCCGACTGGGCTTGGTATGCAAGAAGGCATGGGAATGCTGAGACAGGGCCATGCGCTGAGCGAAGACTTCGGCCCAGGGATGGGACGTGGGATGGGGATGACGACGACCGAAAGGAACATCT
>JANNRD010000581.1:0-2313 GCA_031401095.1 Acidobacteriota bacterium | reverse complement strand
GTCGGTTTCAAGATCGGCCCGCGAATCAACGCCGCCGGACGAATTGAACACGCCAATCTCGTGCTCGACCTATTCAAAGCACCAAATCGAGCAGAGGCCGACAGGCTCGCAAGGGAACTTGATGATCTCAATGCCCGGCGGCAACAAGTCCAGAGAGAACTTGTCAACCAGCTCCTCGAGGAGGCAGCTGCCGCGGCCGAACGAGACCGGGTGCTGGTTTTCGCCGGTCGCGAGGACAAAGGGTACCATCGCGGAGTGATCGGCATTGCCTGCTCAAAAATAGTCGAGCAATATGGCCGGCCGACTCTCATCTGCGCGATCAACGAAGCGGGTATGGGACACGGCAGCGCCCGGTCAATTGCGGGTTTCCATATCGTCGAGGCCCTCGACTCTGTTTCCGGCATCCTCCAGAAATACGGAGGGCACCCGATGGCAGCGGGCTTTACGATCGACGCGAACAGGATCGATGAGTTCCGACTTCGACTCAATGAATACGCTGCTGAACGTCTCAGTGAAGAGGATCTGGGGCGCAGAATCGTCGCGGATGCCGAGCTCCCAATTGAGAGGATCAACCTCGATCTTGTGAGGTCACTCTCGCGGCTCGAGCCGTACGGAATGGGTAATCGCGAGCCGCAGTTCCTGCTCCGAGGTGTACCGCTGAAGTCCACGCGCGTACTCAGCGAAAAGCACCTGAAGTTTATGCTTGGGGCCGGGCCCACCACTCTCGAGGCTCTCTGGTGGAATGAGGCCCAACACTTCGAGCGATTTGCGACAGCGCAAACGATAAGCCTCATTGGCCGTATCGAAATCAATGAATGGAAGAATACCGAGCGATGCCAGATCGTGATTAAGGATGCTGTCCCGGACACCGCAGGGGTGACCCGGCCTCAGGCTCCAGATAGGCACCGCCATCATTTTTGCGAAGTTGCCACAGAACCTCAGCATTAAGCTGGCGGCTGAGTCGACTCGAGCCGTGACTAGCCGTTGACAAAGACGCAGGTGGCTCGTAAGATGCCTTTTCTTCGTGTCAATCCCGAGATGCGAGACCCAGTTTGACGGGGCGTGGCTCAGCCTGGTAGAGCGCTCGGTTCGGGACCGAGAGGTCGTAGGTTCAAATCCTATCGCCCCGACCACATTCTAAAGGACTTAACGGCGGCTCCGAGGCCGCCTTTTCCCTCAGTCCCGAGAATAGTTCCGACTTAGCTTCCCAATCCCCACCTCAGCAACCATCATCGCGCAGCACCGGCGGCTTCCGGAGGCTCTCAGCTTTCGCCTGCTCCTCAGTCTCTCAAAGGCCTCCTCGTCCTCCGTGGGCGTCTACGACAGCGGTCGACCGCCTGCGATTCCAGCGAAAAGCGGAAATTGTCAGTGCTCGTCATCACCACGCGATCACCTCGAGTTCTGCGTCAGTCAGCTTGCTGACGTTCGGATGACTGCAGCTGGGTCTTCACCCGCTGCGATGCGTTCCAGCTGCTGATCGGTCAGCTTGTCGAAGTCCGGAGATCCGGGAAGAAGCCACTCGCCATCACATCGGTAAATGGCAGGGGCATCGTTACTCCTCCACAACTGCCAGTGTCGGCTTTCATTTTACTCGAGAGCACGGTCAGGCTTGCCATCAATGAGATTAGTAGAACGATACGAAGCGCATACGATTGGGTGGTTTTCATGGTACTTCCTCGCTGATAGATTTAGAATTGGACGTTCTTACGGAATGATCGCTGGTCGGCGAAAGCTTCAGAAGCGCGCCAGCTGGCTTGAGCCAGAATACGTGATCCAGAAGTTGAGACCATCGCTGCAAGCGCCAAACGGCCTCGTACCCGCACCTGTCGAAAAAGAGCCGAGCGGTGTCAGGTCTGCTGCTTTCCACAACGAGACACTGTCGCCCGCGTTGTTCGAGACCAGGATGCGTTCGCCATCGAAGGCGGCGGTGATCGGACCATTCAGCCCATTGCCTCTGAGCGCTGCGAACGGAAAGGCAGTTGCCAGAGGCTTGCCCACAGCGTCTTTGACGCGCACCACCCACACGGAGGTCGAGAGAGGGTTGGGCACCCAGATGTTCGTGCCATCAAAGACCGGATTGCCGGTGGAGGGATCACCCATAGGAATGGTTTGCGCGATGCCGCCGTTTGAATCGAGCTTGAGCAAGGCACCGCCACCGAAGTTTGTCACCCAGATGTTGGCTCCGTCATAGAGCATGCCTTGGAGAAAACTGAATCCTGTCGTAACCGTTGTCACCGATGTTGGATTGAGAGTGACGATGGAAACCGAACCGCCTTGGTTAGCCGTCCAAATTCGCGAGCCATCGAAGGCGAT
>JANNRD010000580.1:0-7605 GCA_031401095.1 Acidobacteriota bacterium | reverse complement strand
CATGGGGGCGCAACCACGGCAAACGGTGGCCAAACGGTGGGTGGTGTCTCAGTTTCGTCAGAAGACAGAGGAATGAACCACCGAGACACCGAGACACAGAGACAGCACAGAGAAGAAATAGGAAAACTGGAGAGGATGCTCCACCACCAGTCTTGTTCTTCTCTGTGCTGTCTCTGTGTCTCGGTGTCTCTGTGGTTGTGCCGTCTGTATTGCGCAATTGACAAAGCTGACGGGCCTTCAATAGACTGAATGGCTCATTGGTTAGGGTAATACTCAGTTTGGTCATTTCTGATGTTCAAGCTCTACAACACACTGTCTGGCAAGGTCGAGGA
Source organism: Acidobacteriota bacterium (assembly GCA_031401095.1). Lineage (GTDB taxonomy): Bacteria > Acidobacteriota > Blastocatellia > RBC074 > RBC074 > JANNRD01. Next base: position 7,273 of record JANNRD010000580.1, on the reverse strand, counting down.
GTTTCGTCCGCTGAGGGCTCCCAAGGTCGGGATGTATGTCTGCGGGCCGACGGTTTACGACTACGCTCATATCGGTAACTTCCGCACCTTTCTCTTTGCTGACCTGTTGCGGCGATTTCTCCGGTACAAGGGATATGACCTGCATCACGTCATGAACATCACGGACATTGAGGACAAGATAATTGCTCGAGCAGCGAGCGCGAATGTCAGCTTGCGCGAGTACACTGACAAGTTTGTCGACTACTTTCTTGAGGATTTCGACGCGCTCGGCGCAGAACGTCCCGAAGAGATACTACGAGCAACCGATCATATCGACGAGATGGTCAGTCTCATCAAGGACCTCGACGAGCGTGGGCACACTTATCGATCGGGCGGCTCGACCTACTTTCGCATTGCCACCTTTCCGGAATACGGCAAGTTGTCAAAGATCAAGCTGGACGGCAACATCGCGGGTGGAAGCGAACGTATCGATGCGGATGAGTACACCAAGGAGGACGTTCGCGATTTTGTTCTGTGGAAATCGTCGAAGCCTGGTGAGCCATTCTGGTCGACCGAGTTGGGTGACGGGCGCCCTGGCTGGCATATCGAGTGTTCGGCAATGTCAATCAAGGCGCTGGGAAAGACTTTCGATATTCACGCGGGTGGTGTCGATCTCGTCTTTCCGCATCATGAAAATGAGATCGCTCAGTCCGAAGGGGCGACGGGCCTGGAATTCGTCCGCTACTGGGTGCACGCGGAATTTCTCATGGTTGAAGGCGAGAAAATGTCGAAGTCGAAGGGGAACTACTATACCTTCCGCGACCTCGTCCAAATGGGCCATACGCCCCGCGCGATCAGGTATCAGCTGCTTTCGGTCCCTCATCACAAGCAGTTCAACTTTACCCTCGAAGGGTTGCGTGGAGCCGAGGGCACGGTCGCTCGTCTTCATGACTTTCGGCAGAGACTGAGTGAGCTTGCTTCGGAGACGGGTCAGACATCGAACACCCAGGCGATTGCAAAGCGAGCGGAGGAGGAGTTTGCGGCGGCGCTTGACGACGATCTCAATACGGCAGAAGCGCTCGCAGCCGTTCACAATCTGGTTCGCGAAACGAACGCCGCACTTGCCAGAGGAGAGGTGCGGACCGGAGACAAGGCATCACTTCTGGATGCTGTCAGCCGCCTCGATTCCGTTTTTGGCATCTTCGGCGAGATCCGACAGGAGCTGCTCGATTCCGAGATCCAAGCCCTCATCGATGAACGGCAGGCCGCACGCGCGGGACGAAACTTTTCTCGCGCCGACGAAATTCGAGAACAGCTCTTCTCGCTGGGAATTGTCCTTGAGGATACCAAGGAAGGAGTCCGCTGGCGTCGCCCGGCGGAACCACAGCGATGATCGACAGGAATTGCCTGCTCAACTCAGCCCCTTGCTTTCCAGTTCCCATCCTTTCGCGCAAGAACCTTTTTGCGGACTAGACGGACTCCCGTCAATATCGATCAATCTCCAGCTGCAGACGAACTGATAGTTCCGAGGACCCTGCCGTCGATGAAGCCGGCAAGCAACCTCCAAGACAGGAGTAGTGTCATGTCCAACAAGATCGCTCTCGAGAATGCGAGACTCCCACAGATCACAACAACGCTGCCGGGACCGAAGGCACAGAAGATAGTCGCGCGCGATAGCGAATACGTTTCTCCGTCCTACACTCGAACATATCCGCTCGCAGTCCAGCGCGGCCGTGGAGCAATGCTCGAGGATGTTGATGGCAATGTCTTTCTCGACTTCAATGCAGGCGTCGCTGTCTGTGTCACCGGCCACTCTCATCCAAAGGTGGTCGAGGCGATCAAGCGGCAGGTCGACGAATTCATTCATATCTCCGGCACTGACTATTACTACCCGCATTTGCCGGCTCTGGCCGAGCGACTCAGCAAGCTTGTGCCGGGAGACTATGCGAAGCGATCTCATTTTGGCAACTCGGGTGCTGAGGCGGTTGAGGGAGCGGTCAAGCTGGCGATCTACGTCACTCGGCGACCGAAACTGATTGCGTTCTTTGGCGCCTTTCACGGACGGACGATTGGCACCCTCTCCCTGACGGCGAGCAAGGCTCGACAACGGGCTGGGTTTGGTCCGCAGGCGCTCGATGTCACTCACGTTCCTTATGCCAACTGCTACCGGTGCCCATACAATCTCACGACAGCGACCTGCGGTGCTGAGACTGCCGCAGGCCCGCATTGCGCGCGAGTGATCGAGGATCTGGTGTTCAAGACGACCGTCCCACCCGAGGAATGCGCCGCAATTGTGGTCGAACCGATTCAGGGAGAGGGCGGATACGTCGTGCCGCCGGCCTCCTTTCTGCGGACCATCCGAGAGATTGCTGATCGACACGGTATTCTTGTCATCGCTGATGAAGTCCAGTCCGGTATGGGCAGAACGGGACGGATGTTCGCGTCGGAGCATTTCGATTTTGTCCCGGACATCATGTCTCTCGCAAAGGGGATCGCTTCGGGCCTGCCGCTGGGGGCGACCGTTGCGCGGGCCGATCTCATGAAGTGGACCCCAGGCGCGCACGCCTCGACGTTTGGTGGCAATCCGGTTGCGATTGCGGCATCACTCGTGACACTCGATTTGCTCGAAGGTGGGTTGATTGCGAACGCGGCAAAGATGGGTGAGCGTCTTCTAGTGGGTCTTCGAGAACTGCAGGCAAAGCACGAAATCATCGGCGACGTCCGCGGCAAGGGACTGATGATTGGTATCGAGCTGGTGAGAGACCGCGAGACAAAGGAGCCGGCTGCGTCAGAGCGGGATCAGGTGGAAATCGAGTGCTTCAAACGAGGCCTGATCATCCAAGGCTGTGGCGTCAGTACGATTCGTCTTTCTCCGCCATTGCTGATCGATGAGGTGCAGTGTGATTTTGCGTTGAAGACACTTGACGAGGCGCTGTTAGTTCTTGCTCGGTGAGCCGCATTCGCAATGCGGAGGCCGGGAGTTCGATCCTCCCCGTGCCGAAATCGACGTGTCTCACGACCGCGCGACACGGATATCTCCTCAGTCCGATGATAGTCCTTGTGTAAGCCGCGCAACCGTTGCACACCGGTCTCTAAGAGAGGGATACATATGCTTCATCTGACAGTCCCTGCGCGTTCCCCAACATGGAGACTAATGAAAACCTTGTCCCTCCGTTGTGCGGCTTTCCCTCACCAACGCGGCGGATTGATTGAGAAGAGTTAGTGGAAAGCAAGAACTGATTCCGGTCTCGACAGGTATCGAAAGAGGATGCATTGGACAAAAGAGACGCAAAAGGGTAGAAATTACGTAGTCCCGGGCGACGGATTCGGTGGCCGCTTTCAGCGGAATACGCAGGGAGGTCCTCAGAATCGGCTGGGTACGCGCGTGAGTAATTGGGAGAAATGGCGCCTCGACGCTTTTCCTCGCCCGTAGAGATTGTCTTGAGAGTGGAATCCAGTAATGAAATGTCAATTCCGAGCAGTCATTGTCTGGAAACGGCCCCTGGGCGACGGTGATCGCGCTTATCGGACCGCTGGCGAGTACCGGAGGGTTGCTGAGGAACCGGCCGCCGGCCGCGGTGACGGATGATAGGAAAGCAATTAGCGCACTTCGAGATCATCGGCAAGCTGGGCGAAGGCGGCATGGGCGTGGTGTACGAGGCCCTCGACCGCCACCTCGATCGGCACATCGCGCTCAAGATTCTTCCGCCGGAGAAGGTCGACAACCCTGCGCGAAAGCTGCGTTTCATTCAGGAAGCCAAGGCGGCTTCGGCCCTCAACCATCCCAACATCATCACCATCTACGACATCAGCTCGGCTGACGGCGTCGATTACATCGCCATGGAGCGGGTGTCCGGCCGGACGCTCGAGGACCTGCTGGCCTTACGCCGCCCCACAATTCCGGAGACGCTGAAATACGTGGTCCAGATCGCCGATGCACTGGCAGCCGCACATGCAGCCGGGATCGTGCATCGCGATCTCAAGCCGGCGAACGTCATGGTCACGGAGAGAGGATTGGTGAAGGTCCTGGATTTCGGCTTGGCGAAACTCACCCAGGAATCGGAAGTGTCTAAGGAAGACGTGACCCTCAAGCACGGCCTGACGGAAGAAGGCACAATCGTCGGCAGCGCGGCCTACATGTCGCCCGAGCAGGTGGAAGGCAAAAAAGTCGATGCACGGTCCGATATCTTTTCCTTCGGCCTGGTGCTCTACGAGATGCTCAGTGGCGAGCGGGCCTTCCGCGCCGCGACTCCAATGGCCACCATGGCGGCGCTCCTGCATCTTGAGCCGGCACCGCTCGGCGAAATCGCTCCCGGACTGCCCCAGGAGCTGGAGCGGATCGTCACCCGCTGCCTGCGCAAGGACCTGGCGCGGCGCAGCCAGAGCATGGCGGAGGTCAAGATCGAGCTGGAGGAATTGAAGGAAGAGACGGAATCCGGCGTGTCCATGCGTATGGCTCCATCGGCTAGCATGGCTTCGTCGGCCAGCATGGCTTCGTCAGCTAGCATGGCTCCGGTGGCCAGAAGGCCAACCATCACCTGGTGGCGATGGATGGCGGTCTCAGCGGCGGTGCTGGCGTTATGCGCGGCCCTGTTCTTTGTGCTGCCCCGCTTCCGGAAAACGCAAGTGCCGCTGAAAGAGGTTCCGCTCACTTCCTACACCGGCTTTCAGGGAGAGCCAACTCTCTCGCCGGACGGAAGCCAGTTCGCCTTTGTCTGGGATGGCGGTCAGGAGAACGCCCTGCCGCAGCTCTACGTCAGCCTGACTAGCCAGGGCACGCCGCTGACGCTGACGAATACGCCCGGCGCCGCGGCCCGGAACCCGGCCTGGTCGCCCGACGGACAGACGATCGCATTTGTGCGGTCTATCCCAGGGCAGGTTGCTGGCGACCTGATCGTCATTCCGGCACTGGGCGGACCCGTGCGGAAAATTGACGAAGCCTGGAGCCAGAGCCGCCCGGCCTGGGCCCCCGACGGGAAGTGGCTCTATTTCTCCGCCAGTGTGTCGCCCCAAGCCCGCGCTCTGTTCGTGGCCCCTTTGGGCGGTAGCGAAAAGCACCGGTTGACGGACCCTCCGGACGGAGGGAATGGGGACGGGAGCCCTTCCGTTTCTCCGGACGGCCGGAAATTGGTTTTCGTCCGCACATTCTCTACCTGGAATCAAGACCTCTTTGTGGCCGATTTGCGGGACGGCAAAACCGCCGGTGTCCCGCGGCAGCTCACCAGTGATCACCGGAACAAGCACTCGCCCGTGTGGACTACCGATGGCGAAGAGATCGTCTATGTAGCCGGCCAATCCACCAGCTCTCTGTCTGTTTACCGTGTTCGGGCCTCGGGCGGCGCGCCCGTACGGGTGGAAGGAATCGGCGATTACGCTGTGGCTCTGGCCATTTCACCCAAAGGGGACAGGCTCGTGTATAGCCGGTCGTTCCAGGACTACAACATATGGCGGATGCCACTCCCGCCTGGTGGCAGCTCGGCCGGAGGCGCGGGCAAGTTCCTGTCTTCGACACGCTTTGAGGCTTCAGCGGTGTATTCACCCGATGGAAAGCGCATTGCCTTCACTTCCAACCGCGGCGGCGTGCGCCAGATCTGGGTGGCCGATGCCGACGGCTCGAACCCGGTGGCATTGACGAACTTCACGGAGGGGGTTGCCGGCAGTCCACAATGGTCGCCGGATGGCCAGACGATCGTCTTCGATGCGCGCCCGGAGGGTCTGGCCGATGTTTATTCCATCCCAGCGGATGGAGGGACGCCAAAGCGGCTGACCGATCACCCCGCGGAGGACCATGTCCCGTCCTATTCCGCTGACGGCCGCTGGATTTACTTTGCTTCCTCGCGCTCGGGCGAGCGGCAACTCTACCGCATGCCCGCCAACGGCGGGGATGTCGTGCAGATCACGCGCAAGGGCGCATACGCGTCAATGGCGTCGTCCGATGGCAAATGGATCTATTACAGCAAGCCAAGCGGCGCGATCTGGAAAGTGCCGGCGGACGGAGTCGAGGAGACACCGGTCGTGGATGAGGGAAGCATCTACAACGCTTTTACGTTTTGTGTGACAGCCTCCGGCATCTACTTCGCCGGCGCGGCTGACCCTGCGTCCAGGACAACGCCGTTGAAGCTGTACCGCTTCGCGGACGGCAAGACGGTGGAGCTGGGGCGCTTTGATAAGACCTTGTCTCTGCACTTCAGTGTTTCGCGCGATGAAAAATGGCTATTGTACGCACAGCTCGATGGCTCAGTGGACGATTTGGTGCTGGTGGAGAATTTCCGATAGGGGCCTGATCGGGCAAGCGCGGATACGCCAGTTGGGGGTTCTCTCGCGTGATGTTAATAGGCTTCAGGTGGGGCCAAGTGTGAGTATCAAATGGGGCCAAATCAGGTTGTCCAAACCATTGCAGCCACCGTTCGCAAGCGCTGCCGCTTTGGACATATGACGGGAACAAGCGAGCACCGACTCGTACTCGCGGTTGGCTGAGGCTCGATGGATGGGGTTAGCCGGTACTCTTGGTCTCTGCTGTCGCCGCGTGAAGGCGAAGGCCCAGTGCTCCGACAACGCGCAGGATAGTAGCGAATTCTGGGTTGCCAGTGGGCGAAAGCGCCTTGTACAAACTCTCCCTTCCGAGGCCCGTCTCTCGGGCGAGTTGTGTCATTCCCTTCGCTCGGGCAATGTCGCCCAGAGCGGCCGCTACGAGCGAAGCATCGCCCTCTTCCAGCGCGGCTTCGAGGTACGCGGCCATGTCATCCTCGGATTGAAGATGTTCGGCGGGATCCCACTGTCGAGTTTTAGTCTTGACCATCTTAATTCCCCAAATATTTCCGAGCGAGCGTCTTAGCCTTGCGGATGTCGCGATCCTGGGTGGACTTGTTCCCCCCGATCAGAAGAAGCACGAAACGGCTTTCCTGATGAACGAAGTAGACCCGGTAGCCAGGGCCATAGTCAATGCGAAGCTCAGAGACGCCTTCTCCCACCGGCTCGACGTCGCCAGGATTTCCAAGCGAGAGGCGGCGCACGCGAATGTCGATGCGGAAGCGCGCCGTTCGATCCTTTCAAGGAGTCGAACCACCGTTCATACTCGGCGGTCTGGCGTACTTCGACCACAAAGCTTAGTGTAGCGCATGGGATACGAGATGAAATCGCGGCCCGTTTTTTGTACCGTTTAACGCAAGCATCAGTGTGGCTAGGAGCCTTCGCCAGCTGCACCTATCGCTTCCGACCGATTTAGTTCTAGCGCTTCACGCAGGGTCACTTGCAACGACTCTATGAGTTCGGCGCGTGTGTGCTCCTGGCAATT
>JANNRD010000579.1:0-1698 GCA_031401095.1 Acidobacteriota bacterium | reverse complement strand
CAGCCTCTTTACAATTCGCATAGAACGGGTTAGGTTTGCCCCCCCCGTCAGCAGCGGTTTGGTTCAACAGGTTTTATCCGCAATGCCTCTCCAGCGCGCCATCGCCTCCCGTTTCTCGGAGGCATAGCCGATAACCCCCCCACGTTATCTGCCATCGCCGACAATGGGCAAGAAGGAGAGCACCATGAAAAGCAAAAGTAAGATGACCCAAGTATTTCTGAGGCTGCGATCGAGTGGGGGAAGGCAGCCTCACTACCTGCAATAGCCATATAAATGTATGGCTAGAGTGCCATATCTATGCTAATCTTTCGTTTATGGCAAAAACCCGCTTCGAATGGGATGCGAAAAAGGACGAGGAAAACCAGGAGAAGCATGGGGTGTCGTTTGCGATTGCGCAGTTTGCTTTCGGTGATCCGAACCGTGTAGTAGCCGAAGACCATTCACATAGTTCGAGTGAGAATCGGCACTGCTGCTTCGGACTTGTCGAAAGTGGCGTTCTTACTGTTCGGTTTACGTACCGGGACGACGTCATTCGCATTTTCGGAGCCGGTTATTGGCGGAAGGGAAAGCAAATCTATGAACGCGAAAACCAAATACAGAAACGAGCCCCTCGGAAAGCTTGAGGTTGTTTCAGACTTCCTACCTCGTCCGGAGGATCTGGTCTTTCGGGATGATGGAGTCAAAGTCACGCTTGTTCTGAGCAAGCGTAGCGTGGAGTTCTTCAGGACCCAGGCACAGAAGCACAACACCCAGTATCAACGAATGATCCGGCGTCTTCTGGATGCTTACGCCGAGAACTATGCGCAACCTCCGACTTCGCGCTCAAGCGAACGCAGCCAAAAAGCGCCGCGCCGCTTAGCTCGGCGTTAGAGCTGATCAATCGACCGCCGCTAGACAATGCGTAGGCAGGGCCCGCGCTTCTTCATCTGACCGCGCGGAAGCGATGATCACATCATCACCCGGTGACCCGGGGTGTCTCATTCAGGCGAGGTTCGCCGTATCGCTGCTACTGAGTGTCTGCGGACGGTCCGTAGATCCCCGGGACCTTACCACCCATCGGGCGCAAGTAAGTGCTGAGCTGGCCGCGGTGGTGGACTGAATGCTTGGTCGCCATTGCAAGAAAGCTGACTCCGGGCGCTTTGATCATACCGAAGAGGTCGATGATGTCGGCCAGTTTCTCACCTGACATGGCGCGTACGCGATCAAGCGCAGCTGGAACTCTTTCGTTGTAACGGGCGATGGCGTCGGCCGGATTCATGATGCCGCAGGCGTCCGAATCGTCGGGTGGAGGTGTGAATTCGCCATTCGCAATGCAGTTCAGCAGCCACTCGTCCTCAAGGGTAATGTGCCTGACGAGTCCGAGACCGGTCTTGGACTTCGAGTCTGGCTGGTAGTCGAGATGGCTGGTGGGAACCGCCGCGATGACACGCACTGTCGTCTTCATTTCACTCTCGAAATCCGCGATCAGAAACTCGGCTACAATTCTGGCTTCTTTGGGATCCATGGGACGCTCCTTTTCCTTGACCAATTTAACGTTATCCTCGCACGTCAGCGGACTTCCTCCCGCAGAATGGTCCGTGTTTGATATTGGGATGTGAACGAACAACTCGATCGTTACACATGAAACATGTCCTGATGGAAAGTCAACCGACCGATGCCGAGTTGGTGCGGTAAATTGGCTCCGGAAGCGGCCGCGGA
>JANNRD010000578.1:0-6565 GCA_031401095.1 Acidobacteriota bacterium | reverse complement strand
CGCCCATCGTCCGCTCCTCCTTTTGAGAGTCAGTTCTACTATTCCCTCTAAATCTGGCTGTGTCTCAGCAGTCAGATTATTGCTCAAAAAAAGAGAACCAGCAAGTTTGAAACAAATCTGACGCACACCCGTCCGAGACCTCGCCTCCGACACTAACCAATAGCGAGGTCTTTGATCGCTCCTCATTCGGTCACCAACGAAAAGGCTTCGGTCCTCAGTTGCCGCGAGACTGCTCCTGGGCTAGAATCCTGTTTCGCTCCCTGGTGAATTGACCGGCGCGCGGCGATTTCCAAAGTGACTTGGAGAAGACTGCACCGCCGATTGTGGAGTCTGTCAATATGACCACGCATCGCTTCATCGGACTGCTGATTATCATCACGCTGCTGACTCTTCCACTAAGCGCTTTTGGGCAGGCCAAGGCATCCGGGAAGAGCTCTCACGCAGCACGCCAGACGACTGTCACCAAAAAGGTGTCGACTGAGACCACCTGTGACGGAGCACTTGATATCGTTCCAAGCAGGTCGGTTTCGTTCACGAGAAAACGACGCCCCGCGACTACTCCCGCGATGCCACCGGACAAGCCCGAAAAGAAGACTGAAGACCATGTTCAGAAGCCGGTCTGACGACTACCTCGCTGCAGCCCGCTCGAATCCGCGTAACCGCTTGGGCAGGAGACCTGGCAACCCATCCGAAGAACCCCACTTTCGCCAGAGAACCTGTCGGTGACGATGAAATCCGAGCGCAAGACGCAATCAAAAGTCAGCCGGGCCAATCGAGCCACGTTCGAAGGGTTCAGCATTCTCGCGGTCGCGTTAGTTGCCCTTCCCCTCCTGGCTCTCACTCCGAACTTCTTCATCATTCCTGACCTCTCGTACCAGGGCAACGCAACGCAGGAGGTGGCTGTTCCCTGGGCTGCGTCGGTCCTTCTTGGGGCGGTCCTCCTGGCGATGGTCCGCACCAGAATGACGTTCGTTCTCGATCGCGAAGTGATCATGCTGCTCGCGCCGCTTGCCGCTTTCCTCGCCTGGACGCTGCTCAGCCTGACATGGGCGCCAGAGGTTGCCGAGGGGCTTCGACTCTTGACCATCTGGCTCTGTTTCGCCGTCTTTTTTTCGATTGCACTTCTCCATCTTGTGCGACGATCAAGGTGGTGGCTCTTCTATTCCCTCTCGCTCTTGATTCTTGTCCTGACGGGCTCGCAGTTTATCGAGTATTGGAGGTTCAATGGCGAGATGTTGGGTGTCTTCTTCAGTCACGGGATAACAAGCGAGCTGCTCGCGCTCACCCTGCCTCTGCAACTGACGGTTTATTTGACGACAAGGAAGAAACCGCTGGCAGTGGCCAGCTTCCTGCTTGCGGGCGCCGGCGCGGTGGCGATGCTGCTCACCTTAAGGCGAGGGGCGTTGCTTGGAGTCGGAGTGGCGGTCGTCGTCATTGTAGTCGCGTTGTTTCGGGGCTGGCTCAGGCCCGCCGACCGATGGCGCCTCATCGTCGCGGCTGCTGCTGTGCTCCTCCTTGCCGGCGGTTTGCTGACCTTCAAGCGGCAGGAACTCGTTTCTCGCATTCGCGGCGCGCTCCAGCTTCAAGAGGCAGAGGTGCGGCGTACCACCGAACTTGGTTTGACTAGCCGCGTCGTCAAATGGCTGACGGCCTGGGAGATGGGTAAGCGAAATCCCTTGATCGGCGTGGGTAATGGAGGGTTTCCGGCGGAATACGGGAAGTACCGGCGGTATTTTGCCGAGAATCCGCGGTACGCACGGATCGCTGCCGTTTCCGAAACCGAGGATTACGATGAGATACGCAGCCCGCACGCGCACAGCGAGTTCCTGCAGGTATTCGCCGAGTTGGGGCTCGTCGGCGTCCTGATATGGGGGTTCTTCTGGATCGTCGTCCTCAGGTCGCTCTGGCGCGCGCGAAGTTCCCTCGACGGCGAACTCGCGGTCGGTGCCCTCGCCGGTGTCATCGCCTTTGGCGTCAGTTCCTTGATTAGTGGTCTGTCTTTTCGGTTCTCGCCGGGGACCGTCATCGCCGCCTGCGTCACCGGACTCGGATGCGCGGTCGCGCACGTCGCTGTGGAACAGCAACAACCAAATAGCCCTTCACCGGCGGCTGGCCTGACGCTGCCGCGTGGGCCGGTGATCGCTCTCGTCGCGATCCTGCTCTTGACCACCTCAGGCCTCGGACTCCGCAACCGTGATGTCCTCAACAGCCAAAAGACTCAGAGTCAGATTGACTTCCGGTTTAGCTTCGACTCCCCCGCAACAAACGAGAGTCTGCTGCGCCGGTATCAGCAAGTGCTCGACCTCGATCAGGCCAATTCCGGTGCTCATCTTGGCATGGGTCTCTTGCTCTATCAGTTGCGAAGACCCGCCGAGGCCATTCCTCATATCGAATACGCGCTGACCCGCAGCTACGGCCGACCCTACACCCACGTCCTGCTCGCCTTTGCCAACGAGCAGACCGGAAATCTGGAGAAGGCGGACGCCATCCTCTCCAACTGTCTCGCCTCCTTCCCACGGTCCATCGTCGCACGCGCAGCCCGCGCCGCGCTGCTCGAGCGCCAAGGGAAGACCGGGGACGCAGCTCGCGAGCGCATCATCGTTGAGGCTCAAGATGCGGTACTCGCGCGAAGTTGGGAGAATGCCCTCAAGATGAAGGAGGCGCCGGCCATAGTGCAGGCAAAACGGCAGAATCTGATCGCGCCTGCGAACCTCGAGCCGGGACTTGCTCGCGCACTGGTGCAGGCTCGCGCCTATCACTACCTCAACTAGGATATTCCCCGAAGGTATAGACCCTCAATCCGATCGATGACACCCTCCCGGTCAAAGCGCGTGCGGACGCTGACCGCGGCAGCCTCTGCCAGTTGATTGCTCAGCGCTTGATCAGAGAGCAAGTGGCTCATTGCTTCGACCAGTGCCTCGAGTTCTCCCGGTGGAACCAGGAGTCCGGTCAACCCATGATCGATTATTTCAGATGGCCCGCCGACCCGCGTGGCGATGACGGGTAACCGGGCCGCCATCGCTTCGATCACCGCCAGAGAGAAGCCCTCGTTCTCCGAGGGCGCGACGACAAGATCAAGAGCGTTCAAATAGCGGGCAAAACCCGGGACATATCCGGTAAAGATCACCTTATCAGCGACGTCAAGTTGACGGGCGAGAGCCCGAAGATGCTCCTCATAGTCCCGGTCCTTTGGTCCAGCCTCCCCGATCAACAGAAAGTTGATGTTGGTCAGACCCGCCGTCTTGAGGCGTGCCGCCGCTTTCACGAGAAGGTCCTGACGCTTGATCGCGCTGATCTGGCCGACGAGACCGACGGCAATTGGCAGTCTGATCCCCAGCAGATCGCGGGACTCCGCCCGAGAAATGGTCCCAACAGCTCTCGCGTCGATCCAGTTGGGAATAACGACAATCCGATCAGCCAAATCAGGAAATGATTCAGCCAGTCCCTGCGCAACACTTGTCGAGACAGCAATCAGATTGCGGACGGGATTGATCGCCCATTGATAGAGGAGGCTCTTTGCAAACGGTCTGAAGTGGTGCCTCGTCAGAAAGAGGTTCGCTCCGGTCATGCGTGCGGCCAGGCCGCAGAGCGGATAGTCGCGAGCCACGTGTCCGTGCAACAAGTCGATCTCGTGCGCGCGGAGGAGAACACCCAGTCGACGACTACTCTGAATATCCGTCGCGTTACGGAGCGGGAGTTCGTGCCAGTGGACACGATCATCGGCAAGCAGATCCCTGAAGGGGCTCGACCTGCGGACGGCCAGGTGAAGTTCGTGCCCTCGCTCCGCCAGTGCGCGCGTGAGATCAATGACGTGGCGTTCTCCACCACCCACCGAATCGGCAGAGCACACCTGTAATATGCGAAGGCTCCTCATCTCTCGTATTTCGCGGCCTCCTGGCGGCTGCAACTGTGCACTCCTGGCAATTGTGTCACTGACATTGGTAAACGACTTGTTGAAGGGAGTCAACGATGGCAGCCTTCCCTTTTCTTTGGGGTGCGCTCCAAAGGGCAATCGCAAACTGCGGTGCGACGCGTTCGGCCCAGGGGTAACCCGTTGCCGCGTCCGCTTGACAAGACTCCCGGACCCCGCGTTTCATGCCGTGACCGCACGATTGACCGAGGAAACATGCTCTCAAGTGCTCTAGCAGGTTTGCCGTCCTGGCTGATCCTGACCATCTCAACCGTCATCGGGCTGCTCGTCGGCAGCTTTCTCAACGTCGTTATCCACAGGATTCCCCTTGGCGAATCAATTGTCTCTCCAGGTTCCGCGTGCCCATCCTGTCTGGCTTCCATCAGGCCGTGGGACAACATCCCGATTATAAGTTTCGTGCTACTAGGCGGCCGCTGCCGCAATTGTCGACAGCGCATCTCGCCCAGCTATCCCGTCGTCGAGCTGGTGGCTGCCTTGCTCTTTGCGCTCATCGTCTGGCATCACGGTCCGACCTGGAGATCGGTTGGTGAATGGTGGTTTGTCGGCACGATGCTTGTCCTTGCAGTGATTGACGCGCGGCACCAGGTGCTCCCCGATCGGATTACCTACCCATCGCTGGTGATAGCGATGGTCGCGACGATTTCACAAAGTCCGCTCCTCGCCGACATCGATCAGCTGATTCCGATGGCGGACCCGGGGGGTTCAAGGTGGCGCACGGCGCTGCTCGGTGCATCGGTCATCGTCACCGCATCTGCAGCGCTCTGGTTACTCGATCAGCTCGATATTGTGCTTTTCGACAAGTACTACGATTGGGTCGAAACAGGCGAGGTCGCCGCAACCGAGAGTGACGATGAAGGTGAGGATCGAAGGTACGCCCGCTTGACGCGCGCGACGGTCCTGCTCGGATTGCTTCTTGGTCTCATCTGGTCTCTCGTCGTCCTGGTCGACTCTCCGCGAGATCCTGGACTCTATCAGATGGCCTGCAACCGGATCATTGAGGCAGGGGTTGGCGCGCTCATCGGGGCAAGCGCCCTGTGGGTCGTTCGTGCGGGCTATTTCTATCTCCGTGCGACCGAGGGGATGGGACTAGGAGATGTCAAACTGATGGCGGTTGTGGGAGCCTTTCTCGGCTGGCCCGGAGCGGTACTTGTCCTTCTGCTGGCCTCGATCATTGGCCTCATCCTCGGTCTTAGTCTCGCGCGCACGAGCGGAGAAGGACTCAAAACAAAGCTCCCACTCGGTGCTTGTCTCGGTTCCGCAGCCATCATCGTGGTCATCCTTCTGGATGTTGGTTTCTATTCCTGGATCTAAGATTGGGGGCACAACCACAGCGGCGCCGAGATACAGAGAGGAACAAGGCGGGTCATACAACACCCTCTCCACCCTTACCATTTGTTCTCGTGCTTTTCTTCTCTGTGCTTTCTCTGTGTCTCGGTGCCTCAGTGGTTGTGCCCCCACTTCAGACAGATGTCCTCTTCAAACTGAACCACTACCAGAAGCGAACTCGACGCCGTTTGTTTGCATCCAAAGATCAATCTATAATCGAGCAGCCCCCCCTCAGGAATTGAGGAGACCGAAATGCGTTTGAAGTCGATTGTGCTGGTTGTTGTCTTGATGATCGGTGGCGCCCATCTGGGCCGGGCCGCAAGCTTTGACTGGGAGAAAGCAGTCTCACTCTACAAACAGGGGCAGTTTCGCGCCGCCGTCGTCGAGTTTCAAAACGTTGTCGCAGAGTTTCCCAATCATTCTGATAGTTGGAAGTTTATTGGACTCGCCTACTATCAGCTGAAGGAATATGAACCGGCAATGCCGGCACTCGAGAAAGCGCTGGCGCTGAAACAGGCTGAGGGCAAGGCCGATGCCGACATCCTTCTCGCGTTGAGCCGTGTTCAGATATCTCTCAAGAAGTACGATGAGGCACTTCCCTTCCTCGAGAATCTTGCCAGGCAGCGGCCCGATCTCGCGAGTAACCGCTACATGCTCGGAGTCGCGTATGCGAATCTCAATCGCAGTGAGCAGGCGATCGAGGCCTTTCGGGCGGCGATTAGGCTGGCGCCTCAGGATGCAGATGCCTGGCAATATCTGAGCATCCAGCAGTTCCGGCTTGGAAGGCTCAACGAGGCGGTGACCTCTTTGCGAAGTGGCCTCGCGGTCGCACCAAAGAGTGTCGAGATGCTCGCGCTGCTGGCCGAGGCGCTTTTGAAACAGGCTGGTGCCGAAGCCAATGCCGCGAAGGCTGATGCCCTCATCGAGGAGTCGATTCGCGTTGCCACTACGCTGCGAACAATCCGTGATGATGCCGTCGCCTCGGAATTATTGGGAAGGGCCTATCTCGCCGTCAAAAGGTACGCGCCCGCCGAGCAGTCCCTCCAGCGCGCCGTCTCGCTCAACAAACAGCCTACCGGCTCCCTTTTCTACAATCTGGGTTTTGCTCAGTCCCAGCTCAAGGCTTGGACGCGAGCGGTCGAGAGTTTCGAACAGGCAGACCGCCTGGGTTCGCAGGATGTCAATACCCTCTACTATCTCGGCTTCGTTTACGAAAACCAGCGGCGTTACCCGCAATCGCTGGAAGCTTACACGCGCGCTTACGAAGCAGGCGGTCGCAGCAACGCCGACATCAAAGCCAGCATTGAC
>JANNRD010000577.1:0-7607 GCA_031401095.1 Acidobacteriota bacterium | reverse complement strand
TCTTGTTCTTCTCTGTGCTGTCTCTGTGTCTCGGTGTCTCTGTGGTTCACGCACTCAATGGTTGACGCACTCCAAAAAAAGGCACCCCCAGTCGTCCCTGTCGACCTCTTCGTTCTGGCTATTTCGTCTTCACTGGTCCTGCCGGTGCACTTGGAAGCTTGAGGGATTTCTCCTTGAGCTTCTTCATGACCTCAGCAACAGCGCGCTCCAACTGTGGATCGCGGCCTTCAATCACCGATTTCGGATCGTTGTCGACCTCGATATCGGGCTCAACACCATAGCCCTCGATGATCCATTCGCCCTTTGTATTCGCAAACCCGAACTCCGGCACCGAAACCGCTCCTCCATCGATCAACGGACCGCGATTCGTGATGCCGACGACGCCGCCCCACGAGCGCTTGCCGATCAGCGGGCCCATCCCTGCCTCGCGGAACATTGCCGGGAAAATGTCCCCGTCGGATGCTGAGTTCTCATTGAGCAGCGCCGCCATCGGCCCAACAAATACCTGGTCCGGGTAAGTCGTCGGCTCACCATTGGTCCGAGAATAGCCAAGCGCGAGCAACTTGCGCCGCATCCGCTCGATCAGCATCCGCGAGACATTGCCGCCTCCATTCGCGCGGACATCGACAATCATCCCCTCTGACTTGATCTGCCCGTAGTACCACTTGATGAACTCGCGAATGCCGCTCGCACCCATGTCGGGAACGTGAATGTAACCAATCCGGCCCTCGCTCATCTGTGTCACCTTGCGCCGGTTCGTATTGATCCAGTCAAGATAGTAAAGGCTCGATTCGTCAGTAATCGGCCGATAGGAGATGGTGCGCGAACCCTCGAAGGACGGCTTGCCATTGACCGTCAACTGCACGAGACCGTCAGCCTTGTTACGAAGCAGTCGATAGGGATCGTCGTTTGCCTTCAATTCCTCGCCGTTGATCGCGAGCACGAAATCACCAACTGTCGCGCCGACTCCGATCTCGGTCAGTGGCGAGCGATATATCTCCTCCTCATTCTGTCCTTCGAAGATCTTTGCGATCTTGAAACGGCCCGCTTGTGCATCCAGTTCGAAACGCGCGCCAGGCAGGGCCACTCTCGGCCGTGGCGGATTCTGAAAATCGCCACCTTCAATGTAGGCGTGCTGAACCGTCAGCTCTGCGACCATCTCGCTGATGACGTAGTTCAAATCCGAACGGTGGGCGACATGCTTGAGAAGCGGCTCGTATTGCTTGCGCACTGCTTCCCAGTCGTACCCGTGCATGTTTGGGACATAGAACCAATCACGATAACGCCGCCAAACTTCGTTAAATATCTGCGCCCACTCCTCTGCCGGGACACGGTCAACAGCCAGACCGGCAGTGGACACTGGCTTCTTTGCTTGCGGTCCGAGCGGTGTCGCATCGAATAACTGATATGCGCCCGCCTGGCTTGCAATCACCTTCGACCCATCGCGGGACAATACGTACCCGCCAATCCCGTCCCCCAGATTTGTCTCCTTGCGGTCTTTCAACGAATAGAGGCGGAGCGATGGTGGACGCTCACCCTGGCGACCGTAATAGAATGATGGAATGGCGCTATAGAGCAGGAAGCCCGTCTTCGCCGTCAGATTTGTGTAGTTGTCGGCCTCGACTGGAACTCGCGCGACCCGGTTCTGTATGCCATCAAAGTCGATGACCAAATCGCCCCCGGCTGCGGGTGCAGGCGTGGGTTCCGGGGTTTTCGGTTTCGCGCCCTCTTCGGTTTTGGTGATCGTCACCTCGTCGCTCTCTGGCGGGAATGGGTGCTTGACATCCTTGCGCAGTGCGAGGGCGAAGATTCCTGTATTTCGATTCGTTGCGAAGTTGAACTCGATCTGTGATATCTGCGGGGCGAACTCTCTCTGGCTGAGAAAGAAGAGATAGCTCCCTTGCGGATCCCAGGCTGGATTCGACTGATTGAACATCTCATCGGTGACGCGGCGGACTTTGCCCTCTGTCGCGCCCCAGATGAAGATCGACGAGAACCCGTTTGGGTCCTGCATGCTGAACGCAAGATGATTCCCGCGTGGCGACCAGACGTAGTCCCTGATCTGGCCACTTGTCGCATCGACCACTTCGACCAGCTTACGATCCGCGACTGTCAGCACGACGAGCTTTCCGTCCTTGTCGCTAAAGGCGATTCGCGAGCCGTCCGCCGACCATTCAGGCGCGTACCGCATCGCCTTACCGCCGCTGGTCAATGCCTCAGGCGAGCCCGAACCATCCTGCGCGACGAGGTAGACCTCTTCCTCCCCGTTCTTATCTGAAATAAAGGCGATCTGCGATCCATCGGGCGACCATCGAGGCCATTTGTCGTTCGCGCCCGATGTGTGGGTCAGGTTGCGCGTCGAGCCCTTCTCAACTGGAGCCGAGAAGATGTCACCCCGAGCCGCAAAGAGAACCCGCTCTCCCTTCGAACTAAGCGACACATCTGTGATCAGATTCCCTACCGGGACGCGACTTGGCCTGCGCGCCAGCCCATCATCGGGCACGAGAATCGACAGCGCCTGGCTCCTTCGCACCTTTGTATCGAAGAGCTGAAGCTCGCCGTTCAATTCGTAGACGATCCGGCCCTCCCGATCGGAACTCGGCCATCGTACATCCCAGACTCGGTTAGTAGTCACCTGAGATGTCTTCCCCGATGCCACGTCATAGGCATAGAGGTTGAACTTGCCATCGCGGTCAGAGTTGAAATAGATCGTGTTGCCGATCCACATCGGATCCCGATCCGCTCGCGGGCTGTCGGTGATTCGCGTCGTCGCAAAGCTCTTCAGATCCATGATGTAGAGATCGTTCGCCTGTCCGCCCCCGTACCGCTTCTCTGAACGGAAGTCCCGGGCCCGAGGTGAATAAACGATGCGAGTCCCGTCCGATGAATAGTCGCCCGCTCCCGATTCGGGCATCGGCAGAGCTTCCGCCGGGCCACCCGCCACACCCACGGTATATAGTCTGGAGATCGGAAGGGTCCACGAATCACGATGCGAACGGAAGACAACCCGCGAACCATCGTTGGTCCAGCCATAGACTTGATTGTCATAACCCCACCGAGGCGCAAAGGGCCCGCGTGCAGGGTAGTAGGTCAACTGCCTCGGTTCGCCTCCACTCGAAGAAACAACGTAGACCTGCTCGTCGCCATCGTATTGTCCTGTGAAGGCGATCCATTTGCCGTCCGGTGAGAACCTGGCGAACATCTCAACGCCTGGATGCGCGGTAAGTCGCGTTGCCGATCCACCAGAGATCGGCGCCAGCCAAAGGTCGCCGCCATAGGTAAAGACGACTCTGTCGCCAAAAACATCAGGAAAACGAAGTAGTTTGGTTTGTGCCGTCGCGGTCATCGAGACGATGATCACGACCAAAATGGTCGGAAGGAATCGAAGAACTGTTCGCACATTAACCCCCTGGGTTGGAAATCGATCTTTTCGATTGCAAATGGACCAAACGGATCAGACAGTCATGCGGTCAACTGCCATTTGATTTGGCGGTGATTTTAACGTATCAAGTGCTCATAGTGTTTCACGGTTTCGCCACGCCTTTGGAAAAAGGGAGGAAAGTATTGATGAGCCGCACTGCCCTACGGGCCCGACTTTCGATCTTGATGATCATCGCCTTCGCTGTTTCGACGCCGTTATCACCGATATTGGCGGCGAGTCAGCGCGCGATCACGGAATCGGATCTCTTCAAGTTTGTCTGGATCGCCGATCCGCAAATCTCACCGGACGGATCCCGCGTCGCATTCGTGAGGGTTCACGTCAATCAGAAGGCGGACCGGTATGATAGCGCCCTTTGGATAGTCTCGACAAACGGCGGCAGCGCGCGTCAATTGACGGCTGGACCGCGAGACGGCTCACCCCGTTGGTCTCCAAACGGCAAGTCGTTGGCCTTTGTTCGTTCCCCGGAGCGTGATGGACGCCCACAGTCATCGCAAATCTTTCTCCTTTCATTGGAAGGCGGTGAAGCCCAGCCGCTGACGGATATGCCAAACGGAATTGGAGCTCCGGAGTGGTCCCCTGACGGCAAGGCGCTCGCCTTTGTCACCCCGGCGAGGGCGGACGACGGAGCGAAGAAGGCCGCGCCAAAGACGGTCA
Source organism: Acidobacteriota bacterium (assembly GCA_031401095.1). GTDB lineage: Bacteria > Acidobacteriota > Blastocatellia > RBC074 > RBC074 > JANNRD01. The sequence continues at coordinate 3,511 of JANNRD010000577.1, read as the reverse complement.
CTGAAGGCGGCGAAATGAACGAGCCAGGTGCGGCACCGGTGCCGGAGCGAGTTAGTGATGTTCGTGTCATCACGCGCGCAGCCTATCGCGCGAACGGTGGTGGATACCTCGATCCGAAGCGTCACACGCAGATTTGGACCCTCGCCTTACCGGCCGGCCCGACGGATATGCCAAAGCCGAAACAGGTGACGAGCGGTGGATTTGACAAAGGCAATTTCAGTTGGTCACCTGACGGTTCCCGCATCTACTTCGTCTCGAATCGCGTGCTCGAACCCTACTACGAAGCACCGCGCACAGACCTCTACTCAATCGCGTCGGGTGGCGGTGACGAGAAGAAGATCATCGGCTTCGAAGGTGGGGTGCGCGGCTACACCTTTAGCAATGATGGCAAATGGATCGCTTTCGGAGGGGTGCAGGCTGTCAAACCGGTGCAGTCATACACACAGCCAGATCTCTTTGTTATGAACAACGCGGCGGGAGCAACTGCCAGGAATCTGACCGCCAAGTACGACTTCGATATTGGCGGCGGAATCGGTGGTGATCAGCGCGCACCTCGTGGCGGATCACCCGGTGCAGTCCTTTGGACCAAGGACAATCGATCGCTCGTGGTCAACGTCGCCGAGCACGGCCGCGCCAATCTGAAGCGGATAGACATTGCCACCGGCAAGGTTGAAGCACTGACCAATGGGGATCACGAAGTGCAGGCCTACAGTGCCACTCCGGACAATTCGAGGATTGCGCTCCTCATCTCGACGACGACCTCGATCGGTGATCTTTTCGCTTTCGATGTGGCCTCAGGGAAGATGACGCAGTTGACGCGGATCAACGACGAGCTTTTCTCGCAACTGAATCAGACCCCGGCTGAGGAGTTCTGGTACACAAGCTTCGATGGGCGCAAGATTCAGGGTTGGATTCAGAAGCCACCCGACTTCGATCCGGCAAAGAAATACCCGCTTATCCTCGAGATTCACGGCGGTCCCCACGCAGCCTATGGATTTACATTTACGCACGAATTCCAATGGATGGCCGCAAAGGGTTACGTCGTGCTCTACACCAACCCTCGTGGAAGCACTTCTTACGGTCAGGATTTCGGCAATATCATTCAGTACAACTATCCCGGCGATGACTACAAGGATCTCATGGCCGGTGTCGATGAACTGCTGAAGAAGGGCTATGTCGATTCCGCGAGGATGGGCGTCACTGGAGGGAGCGGCGGCGGAGTTCTGACCAACTGGACGGCGGGTCATACGAATCGCTTCAAGGCCGCGGTCTCGCAGCGCTCGATCGCTGATTGGGCTGGTTTCTGGTACACGGCGGATTTCACGCTCTTTACGCCAACGTGGTTCCGCGCTGCTCCGTGGGAGGATCCGCAGGATTTTGTCGCCAGGTCTCCGATAACTTACGTCAAGAACATTGTCACACCGATGATGTTCATCGAGGGCGAAGTCGACTACCGTACCCCTCCGGGTGAAGGCGGCGAGATCATGTTTCGCGCGCTCAAGTACCGCAAGATACCGACGGCGCTGATCCGCTTCCCAAACGAATCGCACGAGCTCTCACGTTCAGGACAACCGTGGCACCGCATCGAGCGGTTACAACATATCGTCAACTGGTTTGATAAGTATCTGCTCGATAAGCCGATCAAGCTTTACGACGTGGAATGAAGGGGAAGAAGAAGAAACAACTGAACATACGGAATAGAACGGAAAACACGGAATTCGCTCAGGTCTCTTTCCGCGACTTCCGTCTTGTTCCGTATGTTCAGTTGTTTCTTCCTCTTCTCCCCAATCCAGAATCTAAAATCTAGAATCCAATATGGCCGTACCCATCTATCACGTGGACGCGTTCTCCGCTGAGCCATTCAAAGGCAACCCTGCGGCCGTTTGTCTGCTCGATCACGAGCAACCCGACGAGTGGTTGCAGAACGTTGCAGCGGAGATGAATCTCTCTGAGACCGCATTCGTCCTTCCACGGGAGGGGGCGTTTCAGCTGCGCTGGTTTACGCCGACAGTTGAAGTCCCTCTCTGTGGACACGCAACTCTTGCCAGTGCACACGTGCTTTGGGAAACAGAGACGCTTCCCGCCGATGAAGAGGCGCGATTCCAGACGTTGAGCGGTCTCCTGCTCGCCAAGAGGAGGGGGTCGCGAATCGAACTTGACTTTCCAGCCATCGAGAATGTGCCTGCAGATATGACATCGGAGATTCGCGCCGCGCTTGGAGTCGAACCACGATACGTTGGTCTGACCCACACAAAAGGTAAGAAGGACCCCAACTACCTGCTGGAGCTTGAGAGCGAAGAAGCGGTGCGGACGTTGGAGCCCGACTTTGGAATGCTCCGCCGGTCGGTGGCTGCCGGAGTTATCGTCACGGCTCGCGCTCAGACCGCGCCGTTCGATTTCGTCTCCCGCTACTTTGCCGCAAACGTCGGGATCGATGAGGATCCAGTGACCGGTTCGGCGCACTGCGTACTTGCCCCGTACTGGAGCCGCGTGCTTGGCAAGACAGAAATGACTGGTTATCAGGCGTCCGCCCGTGGCGGCGTTGTCGGCGTTCGAGTCGGTGGCGACCGCGTCTATCTCAGTGGCGAAGCAGTGACAATCCTTCGCGGCGTACTTGCCGGTGAGCCGATCCAGGATGAAGACGGACTATAGCCGCACCGCTGAAGGGATGGCACTCATCCGTGCGATGGAGCAGTGGGTGCCGAGATCGCGGCGGATCATCGATGATCCCTTCGCCTTGATGTTCCTTCGCCATTGGTACTTTCGGGCGATTGCCCGCTCGCGAATCCTTGCCCGCCTCATGCTCGCCTTTGTCGATCGCTGGGCTCCCGGTGGACAGGAGTTGCTGACCATCCGTGCACGCCTGTCGGATGATGAGGCAATTGAGTTCGCAAAGGCCGGTGGTCAGCAGATTGTTCTTCTCGGCGCAGGCTTCGACACCCTGGCACTGCGGCTTCAGGATCGTCTCTCGGCGGTGAAGGTCTTCGAAGTGGACCACCCGGCGACGCAGAACATCAAACGCGAGGTGTTGGCGACTCTGGGCGAACTCCAGAACCTGTTCCTTATCCCAGTCGACTTTGAAGAAGATGATTTCGTCGCACGACTTCAGGAGGCGGGTTTTGATCCGTTATTGAGGTCGCTCGTCATCTGGGTGGGAGTGACCTACTACCTGACTCCGCTGACCGCTGAGCGTGCCTTTCGGGAGATCGCGTCTTTGGTTGGAAAAGGCTCGCGGATGATCTTTGATTTCCTGCTGGCCGATGTCGTGGATGGGACGAGCACGAACTCGGACGCGCTCACCAAGGCGAGGCGCGTCGCTCAGTTGGGGGAGCCCTGGCTATTTGGAGTGAAGCCGTCTGACCTTGACGAGTTTCTTTTGCAGTTCGGGTTCGTCTTGACCAACGTATATGACGCCGAGGAGCTTCGCGCGCGTTATGCCCCTCGACGCAATAAACCTATAGACTATGTTCGCATCGCGGTATGCGAACGAAACTGAGGTTTGATTTGACTG
>JANNRD010000576.1:0-3778 GCA_031401095.1 Acidobacteriota bacterium | reverse complement strand
CGTGAAGCAGGTCGTGGTGTGGAGCCTGATTGCGATCGCGCTTGGGCTTTTCAGACTCGCTCTTCTCATTCTCGCGAGCGTGCTCCGCCGTGATCAATGGCAGACAATCTCGCGACGTAACTGGATCTAGAGAGTCTTTCGTCCGGCCGACCTCGCTCAACTCAATCAGAGGTCTACGCTTGTCAATTTGAGACTGGTGAGACTGGTGAGTCTGATTGGCATTTGCGCGAGACCAGGGGGAAGGGACGACGCGAGGATTGGCGCTGCTGATGGACCCAGAACTTCGGAAGCACATTGAGAATCTCCGTCGCGCCGCCCTCGAACGCGCACCGCAGGATCGCGAGACCTTTCTCGAAGAGAGTTGCGCGGGCAATCATGAACTACGCCGGGCCGTCCAGGACCTGCTCACCGGGAGTGAAAACCTGACCACTCCAACAGCAAACCTTCCTATTGAAAGCATAGATACCCGGGAATTAAGACCAGAGCAGCTTCAGTGGCCGGACGGGCCTCACCTCGGTCACTATCGCGTCCTCGCACAACTTGGCAAGGGTGCCATGGGGGTTGTCTATCTCGCTCACGACGGTCGCCTCAATCGCAAGATCGCACTAAAGATGCTTCCGGCCGAGTACACGAAGGATGAGAGCCGTCTGAGGCGCTTCGAACGAGAGGCGCGTGCGGCATCCGGGCTCAATCACCCAAATGTCATTACGGTGTACGAAGTTGGCGAGTCGAACGGCATTCATTTCATTGCGACAGAGTTTATCGAGGGAAACACCCTCCGCCGCGTCATGGCCTCCGAGAAGATCGAACTGCGGGAGAAACTACGGATTGGCTCACAGATCGCGGCTGCACTTGATACGACGCACCGCGCCAAAGTGATTCATCGCGATATCAAGCCTGAGAACATCATGGTGAGACCGGACGGGCTGGTCAAAGTCGTCGATTTCGGACTGGCGCGACTGACCCCCGAGCGCGCGACTTCGGGCGATCATCAGGTCAACCCTCTTGCCGAGACCCAAAGCGGGATGTGGGCGGGGACGCCCAGATACATGTCGCCGGAGCAGGTCAAAGGCCTTGAGTTGGATTCCCGCACCGACATTTTCAGTCTCGGCGTTGTCCTCTATGAGATGTTCGCCGGGCGCGCACCTTTCAGCAGAGTGAAGCCTGAGGGTCGGCCCGAAGGTCGGCCCGAGGATCTGCCCGAAGACCTATTTGATGCCATCTGCAATGAAGAGCCGGCGCCTTTGTCAGCAGGGCAATCGGAAATTCCGGTCGAGCTGGAAGAGATCATTCACAAGGCGCTGGAGAAGAATCCGGATCGGCGCTTTCAGACAGCGGAGGAGCTGCGCACGCAGCTCGATGCGGTCCGTCAGAAACTCGAACGCGAAAGCGAGGATGACAGTTTCTGGCGCAGGCACCGCGGCAAACTTGGATTCGCAGCCGTGATCGCCGCCTTCTGCGGGATCGCTCTTTCCTGGTCATGGGTGGCTCGACAAGTGGCACCGCGACCCATTCCGACCATTACTCGTCTTGCCAACGTCAAGGTCAGCGAGGGATTTGTTTCCTTTAGTCCCGATGGGCGCTCCATCGCCTACAGTGCCAGCAACGATGGCGAACAGAGAATCTGGGTCAGGAGTCTTGAACGAGACGAAGAACCGCGTCCAATCACGGATGGCAAATCGATCGACCGCGATCCCATCTGGTCGCCCGACGGACAGCGAATAGCCTTTGTTTCGACTCGCGCCGGCCGGTTTGGCGTATGGACGGTGTCAGCCGACGCCGGTCCGCCGCGATTGGTGAAGGAGATCGACAAGCCGCGAATCACGTTGACAAGCTGGTCGAACAAACGACCGGCGATTTACTTCGAAGTCTCGCCCAACCTCTTCGTTCTCGATCTCGAATCCGGGACAATCACCGAGGTGACGGGGCTTGACGCAAAAAACCTCGCGAGGGACTTTTCGGTCTCGCCGGATGAGAAGCAGTTGGCCTTCTCGACACGTGTCGGAGAGAGTACTCGCATTTTGGTCATGCCTCTCGGTGGCGGAGAGCCTGAGCAGGTGACAAGCGGCGGAGTAGAGGAGGACTCCCCCGAATGGATGGCCGACGGACGCACGATCATTTACCTTTCTCGGCTGGGAAACATCTTTCAGGTCTTCAGTGTGGACCTCTCAGCTCGGGAGCCCGTGCCGGTGACCGTCGGTGATAGCAACTACCAAGGCATCGCTGTTTCTCGGGCTGGCGAGAGGATTCTCGCGCTTTCGATCGAGGATAACGCCAATATATTCTATTGGGATCTGGCCGCGCGGGAAGAAGTGGGATTGACTTCGGACTTCGGAGTCCAGCTCTTTCCAGAGGTGGCACCAGACGGAAAGAAAATCCTTTTTCAGGCATCCGATTCGACCATCCACAGGCAAGGCTCGATCATCGTCAAGGAGTTGGACACGAAGCGGCAACAGACTCCGCTTCTGCCTGGAGCCCGTGAAGCAAAGTGGGGTCGCGACAATGATGTCCTGGCCTTCAGCCAGCACACTGGCGATCGAACCCAGCTGTGGATAGCTCGTGAAAGCGGGGGCAATCCGATAAAACTCGCAGACGATCCGATTCTCCCCAGCGGGTGGACGAACATCCCTTTCAACCGCCTGTCATCCGCATATGAATGGTCACGGGATGGGACACGGATCGCATACTGCGCGGAGGTGCCCGGTCAGCGCGCACTCAAGGTTGTCTCGATTGACGGTCTGAGCAATACGGTCCTGACCACCGTTTCAGAGCAGAACATGAAGATGTCCTCGCCCACCTGGTCACCCCGCGGAGACAGCATTGCATACCTTCTCGAGCCGTTCTCATATTCTAGAAATGGCAAAAGAAGCATCTACGTGGTCGAGAAGGGAGAGGCGAAGCTGATCTTCGAACGCGATCAGCGCCTGCGTTTACTCGGGTGGTCGAGCTCCGGCGCTGAGCTGTTTGTAGCGCTGGGCGAATCGACCGAGTCGACACCGCCTCAGGAAGTGCAGTTGGTTATGATTAAGGTCAGCGACCGGAAGGCCATCCACTTCGCGACCATCTCTGCCGTCTACCTGCACAGTGTCAGGTTATCCGCGGACGGCCAGTTCATCGTCATGGCGGGTCGTCAGGATGGGCGCGACAATCTGATGGTCACTGCAGCAGGAAGAAAGACGGCGGTCAAAGTACTGAACACCGCAGCTCCCACCGTTTATTATTCCGGCTTGACTTGGTCTCCCGACGGTAAGAGACTCTTCTACAGCAAACAGACTAGTTGGGCAGTAGCTAGCGTGGTTGAAAACTTCAGGTGAACGGAGACTCTCATATGTTAGAAGACGAAGATCAGTTTTCCGATGAAGAAGTCACTGAGTTACTCAGAGCGGCCAGCTTGTTTCTTTCTGGTCTGCGCTTTCCGAGCGTGAAGAAACAACAGACGAAGCGTCTCTGGTACCGGAGCATGCACGAGTTCACAGCTGTACTCATGGATGATTTCGAAGTCGGAAAGTGCGGGCCCGATCTGGAAAGATGCAGCGATGGGGCGTGTATGCCGATCGGCGGCTGTTAGCCTGAAGGCGGTCTTAGTGATCTCGCGGCTCTCGAGCACAAGCAATTGGTGCCTGGCCTTCTCCCGTCAGGTTCCGGCGCGCCCGGTACTTCTTTGCGCTGACGGTGAGGGCTTATGAATGCCGGCCCAAGACGTTACCCGACTCGCTTCGTAGGCGTACGTTGGAGCAAGTACTAGAGCATCAGCTGACCGCCGTTGATCTCGATCCGC
>JANNRD010000575.1:0-6474 GCA_031401095.1 Acidobacteriota bacterium | reverse complement strand
GGTAGGATTCGTTCGCAAGGTGAGCGCCGAGCAATACTCGATTGGCTAATTCTACTGGTGAGTTCGGCTGTTTCCTGCTCTTCATGCAATCGAGGAAGTTCTGCATATGCGCGGTTCCCTCTTCGACTACCGGCCAGCTGTCAACGACCCGTCGCTTGTTGTCATAACGGACAAGGAGCTTCTTGTCATTCTCCTGAACGATCGCACCCTCAAGTCCATAGAAGGCGGCACCGTCGAACTCCTGCCCATTCATGAACTGAACCATGAAGACGATCGAGAAAGTCCCGCAATCGAAGATCGCGTGCACATTGTCGGGTGTCTCCCAGTCGGGGCTCTGATAGTTTCCACCGTTGCAGGAGACACGCCGTGGTCCGTCTGAACCAGTGATCCACATTGCAACGTCGAGCCAGTGAGGTCCGATGTCAGTCATGAGACCGCCAGCGTAGTCCCAATACCACCGCCACGCGGAGGCCCGTTTGGCATCAAATGGTCGCTTTGGCGCTGAACCCAGAAAGCGTGGCCAGTCGATCAGCTCGGGGCTAAAGAGGGCGGGATTGGAACTCCGCTTGATATACGGATCAAGTGGGCGATAACGGAAATCCCAGATGCGGACCATTCGGATTGGCCCAATCGCGCCCGATGCAACCAAGTCGTGCGCCTTCTTGAAATGCTCGCCACTTCGTCTCTGATTGCCCACCTGGACAATCTGTTTTGAGCGGGCCACCTTGTCGACCATGTCATTGCCCTCGTCGATCGTTCGGGCGAGCGGCTTCTCGATGTATGCATCCTTCCCGGCGCGCACCGAGTCAAGCAGGACCTGCCGGTGCAGGTGATCCGGAGTTGCAATAATGACACCGTCGATATCCTGGCGCGCGAGCAGGTCATGATAGTCAACATACGTTTTCTCGACCGGGGAACTGAGGGATTTCTGAGCCAGATCGAGCATGCCGCGATTGACATCGCAGAGAGCGACGATGTCCGCTCCGAGCTTCTGCGCGGCAGCCAGCCGACCGGCGCCGCGATCTCCCGGTCCGATTCCACCGATCCGCAGGCGATCGTTGGCCCCGAGAATTCGGCCATAGGAGCGGGCGCTTAAGCCCGTCGCTGTCAAAGTAGCGCCAGCCAGTCGAACAAAATCGCGCCGGTCAAGTTCTTTCTTTTGCCGAGACATAAGTCAATCCTCCGGATGGTCGAGATGCGTCGGATTGTAATCAACATTGCAGCATAAAGCGAGCGCTCAACACCCAGCTGCAGGCAGTGTCGCCCGGCAGCGCCAAAGCGGCCCTGAGGTTGCATTGGAAGTAGCGTTTGACTAGTCTTCCTCGTGTCGGGTTCAAGAGATGACTATGACTTTTGAACGCGCACGAGGCAGGCGAGAGGCTGGAGTTCGAATCAGACTCTCGCGATTGGAGTAACGACATGTTGAAAGAGTTCAGAGAGTTCGCCATGAAGGGCAGCGTCATCGATCTCGCCATCGCCGTCGTCCTGGGCGGCGCTTTCGGTAAGATCATCGATTCGCTGGTGACCGATGTCATCATGCCGCCGATCGGTCTTCTGCTGGGCAAGGTCGACTTTGCCAACCTTTTTATCAACCTCTCGGGCCAGGAGGTCCCTTCACTCGACGCAGCGCGGAAGGCCGGGCTTCCGGTGATTGCCTACGGATCGTTCGTCAATACGCTCATCAGTTTTGTGATCATCACTCTCGTTCTGTTCTTGATAGTGCGTACCATCAATCGAATGAAGCGCGATGCGACGGCAGGGCCGGCTGAGCCATCAGCGCAAGAGGTCCTGCTCGCTGAAATCCGAGATCTGCTGAAGAAGAACTAGGTCGCTTGTATCACCGGTGGTGGCGACGCCGGCGGTGATGGGGGGCGTCCCTTCGCAGCGTTGCGGATTGCAGGGACCATGCCGTAGATTCTCTGAAGGTGGTCTGGGGCCGTGTCTTCAGGCCGATGCGTCATGATGATCCGATTTGCGCTGACAGTCATTCTGCTCTGGAGCTTACTGGGACAGAGCAATCAGCCGCGACCAGTTAGCGTCCCGCCAACTGCAGGTGCGCCAGCTTCGAGGCTGACGCTGGATCGCAAGATTGCCGCGCGTTTTGCCCCAATTTTCAAACAGGGATTGGGCGATCAGCCGCGTGCGGACTACATCACGAACTTTGATTTCGATGGGGATTGGAAGGGCGACAACAACTGGAAGAATCTGGATAACCGCACATTCCGGCTTCGAGCGTGGGTCTATTTTTCGGTGATCGAGACGACGACTCACTATTTTGTTCATTATGCAATCTTTCACCCGCGAGACTATAAGGGCGACCTCGTAACATCGACGTTGCTTGAGACACTCATCCGGGCGGGAGTCGGGAAGCTCGGAACGGACCCGTCCGGCGGGTTAGCTGAAGAGGTTGCGCTCTCTCACGAGAACGATCTTGAGGGGTGTCTCGTGGTCGCGACGAGGAATGGCAACGACCTCGAGAGGGCCCGCGTTGAGTATGTCGAAACAATGGCGCACAACCGCTATCTGCGGTATCGGCCTGCGGGCGCAGAGGTCGCCGCGGAGAGGGTGATTCAAATGCGCGGGCAGCAGCCGGTCTTGTTTGTTGAACCAAAGGGACACGGCGTTTCTCGCTTCCGTAGCCAGCCCGAAGACCACCGCGAATCCGTCAACGGCGTGCTTTCGTATGTTTACAAGGGAAGACCCGAGGATCCGGAGACGATTAAGCAAAGGCGTGAGGGAGTTGATGTTGGCTACGCACTGACGCCAATCGCGGAAACGCTCTGGAGGCGAGCGCTGACTGGCGCGAACGAGACCTATGGTGAAGCTGCAGAGTATGCCCTGTTGCAGCCGAAGGTTGATCCGCGGGCGGGATCGATCGAGACGATCTCTGAGGCGCCGAGGCTAGCGCTCGGTTCCGCTTTTCGTGGCGATGTGGGCTCACCAAACAGGGCCCGCCCGCCGTGGGGTTGGTATGATCGCTCTGAGAAGGATCGGCCAGCAGGAGAGTGGTTCCTCGATCCGGCTGAGGTCGTGGCCCGACATTTCAATCTTGGAAAAGACTTCTCGCGGATATATACCTACCATCCATTTCGCCTGTCTCTGAAATAGTCGAGGGCCTGTCGTCTAGGCTGGAGGCAGGATGATGCGAAAACAAGCGCCGCTTCCTGGCTCGGATTCGACTTCGATCCGACCGTCGTGGAGTTGGGCCGCGCGAAATGCCTGTGCCAGACCGATGCCGCTGCCGTGTGGCTTGGTGGTGTAGTAGAGATTGAAGACCTTCTCCTTTAATTCCGCGGGGATTCCCGGACCCTCATCCTGGATGAGGATTTCGACATGGCCATCCACGAGGCGTCCGGTCTCGATCCTCAGCGTCCCTCCCTGGGGCATCGCCTGACAACCATTGATGACTATGTTGAGCAGCGCTTGCTTGAGCAGGTCTGCGTCAACTTTTACCGGCAGAGGTTCAAGGGCGTAGTTCTCTGCGAACTCGACTCCCTGTTCGCTGGCGTCGGCCGCAAGCAGAAGCACCTCGCGGATGAGCATTGTCAGGTCGACCAGTTGCAGTCGCAACTGGACCGGCCGGTTGAAGTCAAGAAACGTCTGAACGACGCGATTGAGACGATTGACTTCTGAGACGAGGACATCGACGTGCGTACTTGGATCGCCGCCTGAAGCGAGCTTTGCGTTTAGCAATTCGAGATGGAGAACCATCGCGTGCAGTGGGTTTTTGACTTCGTGCGCGACTCCAGCCGCAATGCGATTGAGGGCTGCCAACTTGGTCGCGAAGTCAAGTTGGTTCTCGAGATGCTCAAGCGTCGCCGGGTCCCGGAGCGAGAGCAAGGCACCGGCCGTACTCCCCCGATCAGCGAAGATCTGCACTGCCGCGGCGACGGACTGCGGCTCAGAGCCATTGACAGCCAGTGATGTCACCTCCTGGATCGACTCGCGAATTCTGTATGCGCGCGACATGAGGCGGGAGACGGGGTGATTTGGACCGAGTGCTTCGGAAAGCGGGACGCCACGCGTCAGACCGTCAGGCCCCGCCAGCAAACGCTCTGCCTCGGGGCTCGCCAGCAGAATTCTTTGATCACGATCGAGGAGCACAACCCGCTCCGAAAAGCTGCCGATCACTTGCCGCAACTGGTCGCGAGTCATCTCCAGTTCATTTCGGTTGCCCGCGAAGCGTCGTCCGAGAACGCGCAATCGTTGAGTCATACTGTGTGACTCTGAAGCCGCGGTGCCGGTGCCTTCGTCGCCCGCCCGGCTCTCCGCCTCGAGTTGCTCGATACTCGAAACCATGTCTCGCAGCGGTCGGAGCACGAGAGGGGAGGAGAGCAGCGCGATAAGCAACACCAGGCCCGCAATGGTCAGAGCAACGACCGCGCTCAGAAATGCCGGCAGCTTCAGATCTCGTCGGAGATCTGAGATGGCGATGCCGGTCACGATCTCCGCGAACGGGCGATTGCTGAGCTTAAGGGCAGAACGAATCTCATATTCTCGATTCGTGAGGGCGAGAAGGTAGAGTTGTCTTGGCCACGATGCGCGCTCCAGCCCTTCGATTGAGGATGTCGCCGGTGTTCGAGGGCGGGTCTGTTTTGACTCGGCCTCCGCAATGAGCGACCCATCTGAAGAGATGAGGACTGAGTATGAGAATTCCTGATCGGGCCCGGTGCTCGCCCCAAGGAGAGCGCCCACGGCCGCGTTGTCGCGCAGAAGGAGTCGAGCATCCTTGCCCGGATTCTCGAGAATGACCTGTTGTGTGATTTGATAGAGCGCGTCCGCCAGAGCTTCCTGCGCGCGATGTCGCGCGGCGAGTCTGACCCCCAGAAGACGAGTCAGATTAAAGCACGACAGAGCTCCGACCGCCGTCAATGCAAGGGCCAGGATGACAGCAAGATGCCGTGTTCGAACGCTTGGGTCCCATCTCAGGCGCATGACCAACTCGTTCCAGGCAGACATTATGAAAAGGACGCGAGCAGAGCAGGAGCGTCAACTCTAGACCGTTGGCGCGGCTGCGGGCAAGAGCGAACCGTGGCCATCTTCCCGTACTGCGTGCTGCGAGAGACCTTCGATCTCGACGCTTCGGTCCTTGTAGTTCCTGCTGACGGGTATATAATGCATTCGTCATTATCCTACTGATGGTTGTTCTTGCGCAGAATTAGTGGAATTAGAAGCCACTTCTTCTTTCTCAGAAGTCGAAAAGAAAAGAGAGACCGTCCCTGGCCTAGCTGGAGTTGAACGGGGAAAAGCCCGTCCGGAGGTCTGTTTGTCGTGCTCGCTGTTGTTGTGAGCTTTGAGTGTCTTTCGACTCAGTGCCTCCGAAGTGGTTGGCTTTCCACCTCACAGCTTCACTCCGATGCGTGAAGTCTTATCACATCCAACAACCGGTAAGGAGAATGTCATGCAGGGTTCTGCCAATCGTTTGCTATTGCCTTTGGTCCTTCTTCTCAGTCTTGCCTGTCAGGCCCTCGCTCAGGTGCCAACGGGTGGAGTGCGAGGAACAGTCAAGGATCAGTCCGATGCGATCGTCGCAGGAGCGAAGGTTGCGGTGACCAACAAGGGAACCGGAGCTGAGCGCGGTATTGTGTCGCGGTCTAACGGCGAATACGCCATCGCCAACCTTCCCCCAGGCGATTACGAGGTGAAGGTCAGCATGAGTGGTTTCAAGACCTTTCTCATGATGGTGACGATCCAGGTCGGAGACAATATCAGCGTCGATCCGACGCTTGAAGTCGGTAAGACTTCAGAAACCGTGGTCGTCACCGGTGAAACGCCGGCGATTAACACTACCGACTACAAGATTGACGGTGTCGTCAATCGCAAGCAGATCGAGACGCTGCCTCTCAACGGGCGCAGCTTTCTGCAGTTGGCGTTGCTTGAGCCGGGCGTTTCGGTTGAGTCGGTGGACAATCCCGGGACCAGTCCAAACAATTTCTTCCGAGTCTCGATTGCCGGCGCCAGTCAGGCGCTGACCAGGATCTCGGTCGATGGGGCGACGGTCAATGATCGCGTTACCGGAGGCACGTCGCAGAACTTCTCGCAGGAAACCGTGCAGGAGTTCCAGATCTCGACCTTCAACTTTGATCCCTCAACGAGCGTCACTGGCGTGGGTTCGGTCAACGTCGTCTCGCGCAGTGGCTCGAACGATTTTCATGGTGCCGCGTTCTTCTATTTCCGCGACCACAACTTGTCGGCATACCCAAGCCTCAAGCGCGATCCGCGCCGATTGGTCGACCCCAGTCGCGAAGATCCGTTCTTTGCGCGAAGACAGGGAGGGGCGTCGATCGGTGGCCCGATCAAGAAAGACAGGCTCTTCTTCTTCTTCAACATCGAGAATAACAATCAACGGGGCGTCGTCCCGGTCGCCAATAACCATCCGATTTTCTCGCAGTTTGATTCGGCCCCCTCAAATCCACTCCACGCGAGGCAGACCAATATCAAGATCGATTTCAAGGTGAATGAAAAGCACAGCGC
>JANNRD010000574.1:0-2942 GCA_031401095.1 Acidobacteriota bacterium | reverse complement strand
CAGGACGCAATCAACGTCAGTCCCCGTGGTCATTGCTCAGCGCACGAATCAGTACACTAGAGCGAGCAGTTTGACAGCTCACACCTTGGCCGCTTACTTTGTGGAATTCACTGCTGGTGAGAGGACCAAGTATGCTTGATCTCAATTTTGTTCGCGACAACCTCGAACAGGTACGCGAACTCCTGACGATTCGCAAGTTCGACCCCATCGCGCTTGCGGAGCTGACCAGGCTCGATGGTGAGCGGCGCATCCTGGTCGGTGAGCGCGACGACCTGAATGCATCGAGCAACCGGATCAGCAAAGAAGTTGGCGCATTGATGCGCGCTGGTCGCAAGGACGAAGCCGCCCCACTCAAGGCTGAATCGAGAACTGTTGCCGAGCAGGCGAAGATCGCTGAATTACGACTGGCTGAGGTTGAGAGCGAGTTCCAGCAACTGCTCGTTCGCGTTCCAAATCTCCCGCACGAATCGGTACCACGTGGTCACGACGAAAGCGACAATCTTGAGTTACGACGCTGGGGCACACCGCGGGATTTTGTTGCCGAGGGCTTCGTTCCCAAAGACCACGTCGATCTTGGAACGTCTCTTGGCATCCTCGATCAGGAACGAGCAACAAAGATTACGGGCGCGCGCTTTGCGGTTCTGCTTGGAACGGGTGCCCGCCTTGAGCGTGCTCTGGTCAGCTTCATGCTGGACCTGCACACTCGAGAGCACGGGTATCGCGAGGTCCTCCCGCCGTTCATCGTCAATGCGAACTCGCTCTTTGGCACAGGCCAACTGCCAAAGTTCGAAGCTGACCTCTTCAAGCTCAACGATGAGCGCGATTTGTTTCTCGTCCCGACTGCTGAGGTGCCACTGACCAACCTGCATCGCGATGAAATCCTCAGTGAGAACGACCTGCCTCTCAGCTACACCGCCTACACCCCATGTTTTCGTTCCGAGGCAGGAAGCTATGGGCGCGATGTCCGCGGTCTCATCCGACAGCATCAGTTTGACAAGGTCGAACTGGTCAAGTTGACGCGCCCCGAGGACTCCTACGCCGCACTCGAGAGATTGACAGGAGATGCGGAAAAGGTGCTCCAGTTGCTTGGCTTGCCCTATCGCGTCGTTGTTCTTTCAACCGGAGATATGGGGTTCTCGAGCAGCAAGACGTATGATATTGAAGTCTGGCTACCCAGTCAGAACGCGTATCGCGAGATTTCCTCCTGCTCGAACTGCGAAGCATTCCAGGCGCGGCGGGCGCACATTCGTTTTCGACGCGAAGGGAAATCAAAGACCGAGTTCGTGCATACGCTCAACGGTTCGGGCCTCGCGGTCGGACGGACATGGCTCGCGATCCTCGAGAACTACCAGACGTCGGATGGATCCGTCAGCGTTCCGCCGGTGTTGGTCCCGTACCTGGGTGTCGAGACCATTACCCCGGAGAAGTGAAGCATCATGCCGGCACCAATTCGCAAAGTAGTCTTTCCCGCAGCGGGACTCGGAACTCGATTTCTTCCGGCAACAAAGGCTCAGCCGAAAGAGATGCTGCCACTGGTCGACAAGCCACTGATTCAATATGTGGTGGAAGAGGCAATCGCCTCCGGGATCGACAACATCATTATCATTACCGGTCGTGGTAAGAACGCGATCGAGGACCACTTTGATACCGCGTTCGAGCTTGAGAGAACGCTTGAAGAGCGCGGCAATACTGCTCTCCTCGAAGAGGCGAGGCAGGTCTCGAGCATGGCCAACTTCGCCTACGTCCGTCAGAGGCAGGCACTCGGACTTGGTCACGCGGTCCTCGTCTCGCGCCTTCTCGTTGGCGAGGAGCCATTCGCCGTCATGCTCAGCGATGACATCATTGATAGCGAGGTTCCGTGCATCCGCCAGATGATCGAGGTCTACGAGCGATACGACGGCGCACCGATCGTAGCGGTGCAGGAAGTTGAAGGAGAGGCGATCTCGAGGTTTGGCGTGATCGCGGGCGAGGAGGTAGAGCCGAATGTCTTTCGCATTACCGACATGGTCGAGAAACCAAAGTGGCAGGATGCGCCTTCGAATCTGGCAATCATTGGGCGTTACCTGCTAACTCCGGATGTCTTTCCCCTTCTGGCAGAGACACCGCCGGGCGCGTTGGGCGAAATCCAGATCACCGATGCTTTGCGAAGACTCGCCAAAGAGAGGCCCTTCTACGGATACCGATTCACTGGAAAGCGGCACGATGCTGGCGACAAGCTGGGTTTTCTGCAGGCGACGGTGGAATTTGCTCTCAAGCGACAAGACCTCGGCGGGCCGTTTCGCGACTATCTAAGAAAACTCAAGCTGGACTAGTACGCTGTTGCGCTGAGTCTGAAGCCCACGGCAGACTCACGCGAGGACACGAAGTGGGTGGGAATGTCCCACGCGATCCATTTCCCACTTCGCGTCTTTTCGCGTTCTTCGCGCCTTCGCGTGAGTCCTGCCAATAGCTCCCGCGGTTATCTCTCCGGCTGAGATGGCTTCTCAACGCGTCGCAATCTCGTATTCCCTTCGGACGCTCCAGTCGGGCTATCAGTTGCCCCCGAAGTCACTCGCGGTCGCCCTTCGGTCACGGTTCGCGGTCGCGTACCCGCAGGCGGCGTTGGCGTCTCAATAACAATCCCGGTTGCAACAGTAACCCCGGATGGTGTGAGGGCTCGCTCCGGTTCAGCAAGTGGCGGCCAGCGCAGGAGTCTTGCATTGAGTCGCTTCAGCGGAAGGGACGGAACATCTCGTTGCTCGAGTTCGATCAACGTCGGCCTGACAATCGGGAACGGTGGTGGTTCCGAAGGATCAATCGACGGCCAGTGTAGGAGTCCCGCGTTCATGCGTCTCATCGAGAGTGGTTGTGCATCCCGTTCCTTTGCCTCGACAAGGGCTATCGGCTTTCCGATCGAAGACGGCTTCACTGCCGATACCTTGACCAGCACGAGCGAGCTGGAC
>JANNRD010000573.1:0-2487 GCA_031401095.1 Acidobacteriota bacterium | reverse complement strand
CACGATCCCGCCCACCACGAGCGAGATCGAGACAACACCAAGCGCGACCGCCGCCACCAGTCCAAAGATGTTCTGGACAAGGCCATTGATCGCATCGGCAGTGATAAACCCAAAGGTGTCCTTGTCCTTGTATCGGAGATGATGGCGCGCCCGCATGAGCATGCGGACCTGGTCCTGTACCTCCTGGAGACCGACCCCTTCAACCCCCTTGACCGAGATATTGAGCGACTGTCTCGAGCCCCACATCTTCTGAAAAGAGTTGAGTGGGATGATGACAAAGTCGTCCCGGGACTGACCGAAGGCGGTTCCCAGCTCCTTCGCCACACCAATTACTTCGAACGGGAGGCCGTCGATCTTTACTTCGCGGCCAACCACATCGCGTTTGTTGAAGAGCTTGTCGGCGACCTCGGATCCAAGCAGGGCCACCTGTCGCCGGCCCGTATCATCGACTTCACCGATATAGCGGCCGAATTCCGGCTGCACCGTATCAATGCTCGCCATCCCTGCCGACATTCCCCGAACGGAGATGCCGGTCAGCTTTTCACCGGCTGACCTGACTTCGGTGTTCGCACCCGCCTGAGCTCCGAGATGGGCGGCGAGCGTCATTCGCTCGCGCAGGTACTCAAGATCCTCGAGCTTTAAGTCTTTGTTGTGCTTGTTCGCCTCAATAAAGTCCTCCATGCTCGTCAGAATCCCATACTTATCCAGTGAGACCGTGTTTGCCCCAAGATCCTGCGTGATGGTGCGGTCGACATACCTGAAGAAGCCCTCGATCACTGAGGCGACAGCGACGACACTGACGATCCCGAAGATGACACCAAGAAGTGTCAGGAAGGACCGCAGTTTGTGGGCTCGAAGGGAAGCGAGCGCCAGCTTGAGGGCTTCGATGAACTTCATACCAATCTCAGAAAAATCTTCGTAGTGCTTTGAGATCCCAGCCAAGAGTGAACAACGACCGCGCGTACCCGCCGGTTCCATACCTCAAAGAAATCCGTCCTCAATGCCCTGGCTTCGGAATCGCACCAAAGTCCCTGTCGCTCTCCTAATGCGGGAACTTGAAAGGCATGACATCCGGCACAACGCTCACTTCAGAGGAGAACTTGAACGGTATCTTACCACCGCTCTCATAAACCATCTCAATGAAGAATGCGGCAAAGCCTTCTTTTGGGTTCGGTACGCGCGCGACGTATGTCCCTTTGGAAGTTGGATGCAAGACGGTGCTGGTGTACGCCTTCCCGATTGTATCGACGCGAAAATCGCGTGCTTTCGGGTTTGTCGCCTGCCACAGCAGGACCTCGCGCGGCTTGTCGGTGACCTCGACAACAAGCGTCCCGTCTTTCTCCTTCCTCGAACTAAAGCGCGGACGCGGTCTACCCGAGATGACTGATTGATAGAACGCAAGCAAGCTTTCGCGCGCATCCGATCCCTGGAGATCGTGCTTCGCGTTTGGGACATAGCGGAGATACTTCTCACCTTGCAGATCTTTGAAATAGAACTGCGAATTGTCAGGCAGGAAAAACTGATCGCCCGAGGCGTTGATGAGGAACTTTGGGATCTTCAGGCGATCGCGGTTGCGATAGTTGTAGGGGTCCTCGATCGCCAAAATCGCCTGATACTCCGGCGTCCCGATCTTAGCGGGGAAGAGGCCGTGATTGACATAATCCTTCAACGCCGGTGAAAAGAAGCCATAGGCCTGATAGTGGTGCCGCGTGATGGCTTCCGAATTGAGCGCATCAATAACGGTTGGAATAATCGCGACAACACGCTTGTCCACGGCACCAACGAGCCACGTCGTCCAGCCTCTTTTTGAGCCGCCCGAAACGACGAACTGATCGATCCTGAGACGCCCCCCAGCCTCACTCGCAAGAAACTCCTGAACGGCATCCATCGCCCGCACTCCGCTCTTGACCATTGCCAGCCGGACAAGCCACTCGTCGTCCTTTGTTGCCATGTGCTTGACGCGGGTATACGCGATCAGATCGTCCTCAGTCCGCCCCTTCTCCTTGCTGTCCGCAAAGAAGAGTGGCTGGTTGGGGACCATGCCAACTTCAGCGACAACTGAGTTGCTCTCGACGGCAAACATGGCCCGGGATGCGGGATTCGAGGGCATCGCATCACGATTGCTCCCACCGCCAATAAAGAGCAGCGCCTTTGAAGTTGAGATGCGATCCGGTTTGATGATCGTCAGCCAGTGCTTCCAGGCCGGGCGATCAACTTCGTCTGCCTTGCGCCATGTTTGTGAGGTCAACTCCAGAACAAAGACCCGATAGCCGGCTTCGCCATCAACCCGCGCGGTCGTCAGCAGTTTCCACTGATATGCGGGATCGGGCTTGGCGATGTAACGATCCAGGGCGGTTTGCTGTGCTGACGCAACGGTGACACAAACGACCAGCGCGGCAATGCAACGAATCCATGCTCTTTTCATTTTGACCTCATTATTGTTGCGCAAACTGCTAGTTTGCGTCGTTGATTAGGGCGGTTTCAAAG
>JANNRD010000572.1:0-3023 GCA_031401095.1 Acidobacteriota bacterium | reverse complement strand
GGCTCGGCGGAGAGAGCCTGTTTGCGATGGAGGAGCAGGTCCGCAATCTTTGCAAGGAATCGCGCAGCGCGAACAATCGGTCTGCCGAGCGCCGTCTCAAGCGACTGCTCGGAGAGCTGACACTCGAGGAGGCAATCGGTGTCATACGGGCCTTCTCGGTCTACTTTCAACTCGTCAACATCGCCGAGCAGCATCATCGAATCCGCCGTAAGCTGTACTACGAGCTGCACACACCCGAACAGCCTCAGCGCGGATCTATCGCCGAGACGTTGCGGCAGATCGCGAGAGGAAAATCAGGAAAGGCAGCCAAAGAGCTTCGACTGGAGATGCAAGAAGTGATCGATCGCCTCGAGGTGAGACCGGTCATGACCGCGCATCCAACTGAGGCTGCACGACGCACACTCCTCGAGAAGCATCGCCGTATCGCCGAACTGCTGACTGACTTCGATGCGCCGGAACTACCTCGCCGGCAGCGCGAAGTGCTCGCCGCACGCCTCGCCGCCGAGGTGGAATCGGTTTGGCAGACTGACGAGGTCCGCCAAACTCAACCCACTGTTCTCGATGAGGTCAACAACGGCCTTTATTACTTCGATGCGACACTCTTCGACGCGCTGCCAAGCCTGTTGCGCGAACTCGAAGTGCGCCTCGCTGAAGAGTTCCCGGGGGTCACACTGCGGGATGGAGCAGCACCTCTCCGCTTCGGATCGTGGATCGGGGGCGATCGGGATGGCAACCCATTCGTCACTGCCGAGGTGACGTGGGAGACTCTGGTGCTGCAACAGCGCCACGCACTGCGCAAGTACATCGCGACTACCGGCGAGCTGAGCAGACGCTTGAGCGAGTCGATACGGTTTGCTCCACCTTCGTCGGAGCTACTGAAGTCACTCGAACGGGACCGAGAGGATTTTCCCGAAATCGCGATTGAGGCCGGGGAACGCAATGCTGAAGAGCCGTACCGTCAAAAGCTTGCTTTCATTTATGCGCGGCTCGAAAGCAGCCTGCGTCGCAACCGTGCTCTCGGATCGGCGCTGCTGATTGACTCCCCAAACAGTCTTATCTCGATTCGACCAGGCCTGCCCCTTATTGCCGCTCTGACTCGATCGCGGGAGTCAAACGAGAATGTCTACCGCCTCGGAGACCAGCTTTGGGAGGACCTGCGTCTCCTTCGAGATGGACTTCGCAGCGCGCGCGCACTCTTTGCGGCTGAGGAAGTCAACCGATTCATGCAGCAGGTCGCAGCCTTTGATCTACACGTTGCTGCGCTCGATCTCCGCCAGCACAGCGATCGCCATACGGCAGCCCTGACCGAGATCACACGCAAGTTTGGACTCGCTCGGGATTACTCACGGATGACGGAGCCGGAACGAGTTGAATGGCTGACGGCAGAGATTGAATCTCCCCGCCCGTTCGTCAGCCCGGAGAGCGTCTTCAGCAGCGAGACGACCGAGACGCTGAACGTCTTTCGCGTCGCGCGGCGCGCACTCGACGAGATCAGCCCGCGTGCGCTTGGGACCTACATCGTCAGTATGACGCGGGACACAAGCGACCTGCTTGCCGTGTTGCTTCTCGCAAAGCAGGCCGGACTCTTCGGTGTCGTGCGAGAGGCCGCCGGAGACTTGAGCGCAAATCGCTCGCAACGTGTCAGCCACCAGTTGTCCGTGGCTCCGCTCTTCGAGACGATCGACGATTTGCGCCGTGCACCCGAAGTCATGCAGCGTCTATTTGCAAATCCGGTATACCGCCAGCAACTAGCGCTGCGAGATAACCTTCAGGAAATCATGATCGGGTACTCCGACAGCAGCAAGGATGGCGGCATCCTGACATCAAGTTGGGCACTCTATCAGGCCCAGGAAAGGCTCTGGCAGGCTGCGCGCGAGGCGAATGTCGAGCTCAGACTCTTTCATGGGCGAGGCGGCACCGTCGGGAGGGGCGGGGGACCGAGCCACGAGGCGATCCTCGCACAACCGGCTGGAACAGTTGCGAGCAGGATCAAGATTACTGAACAAGGTGAAGTGGTCTCTTCAAAGTATAGCCTTCCCGAGATTGCGCTCCGCAGCCTCGAACTGACCACTGCAGCCGTCATCGCCGCCAGTCTCAAACACGATGCCTCGTCGTCACCCAGGCTGCCGGGATGGAAAGAGGCAATGGACGTGCTTTCCGCAACTGCCTACACGGAGTATCGGCGACTGGTATACGAGACGGATGGCTTTTACGATTACTTCACGAAGGCGACGCCGGTTGAGGAGTTCCAGCGGCTCCGACTTGGTTCAAGGCCAGATCGGCGGCGCCACACTTCGAAGGGTCTGGCGGACCTGCGAGCGATTCCGTGGGTCTTTGGATGGACGCAGAGTCGGCACCTCGTCCCCGGATGGCTCGCGGTTGGGACCGCGCTCGAATCATTCCGGAATGAACGCGGGAGCGACGGGCTCGCGCTTTTGCGTGAGATGTACCGCGAGTGGCCTTTCTTTCATAGCACGATCTCGAACATCGAGATGACGCTCGCAAAGGCTGACTTTCAGATCGCGCGGCAGTATGCGGAAAGACTTGCTGGCCGCACGCCAGGTCGGCGCATCTTCGCCGTCCTGTCAGAAGAGTACGAACGCACTTGTCGAATGGTACTCGCTGTCACGGGCGAAAAGCGTCTTCTGGACAAGTCGCCCGTGCTGCAACGCTCAATCGCAGTCCGCAACCCATATGTCGACCCGATGAGCTATCTGCAGGTCGAGCTGCTTGCGCGGAAGCGTGCAAAAGGCGCAAAAACAATCGCCGCGGGAGAACGCGATAAGCTTCTCTATGCGATTCTGCTGACGGTCAATGGCATCGCTGCGGGAATGAGGAATACCGGATAGGTGATTGGGAGCGCGGTGCCAAGGCAATTTCGCGACTCAGTTGGTCCTGCAGGGGGCGTGAGCAAGCCGAGCTGGGGCTCAGCGTTCCCAGGGCTGGCGCTCACCTTCCGAGCGTGGCTCGCGAGGTGGACGGGGTTCGCGTGGCTCGCGGGCTTCACCTTCACCGGAACGGGC
>JANNRD010000571.1:0-3202 GCA_031401095.1 Acidobacteriota bacterium | reverse complement strand
CGGCAGCGCGACGCTGGGCGCCTGGTCGGAGCGATCGTCAAACGCGTCCTCCCTCGTCTCGACAGGCATGCCGAGATCAATCTCCAGTTAGCTCTGCCAGAACTCTCTGCAGCGGGCAGGTCGCGCATTAAAGGCCAGGTCTTCGCCAACCTCGGCCGCCTTCTGGGAGAAGTCAGCCAGTTTCCCCGTCTCAACCCCGAGAACATCTCTCGAGTTGTCGTCTACGAAGGACTTGAGAATTTTCTTGCCGCCCAGGCGCTTGGACGTGGAGTGCTACTGCTGACGGGCCATATCGGGGCCTGGGAGCTGTCGGTCTTTGCGCACTCGATCTACGGGCACCCAATCTCATTTCTCGCCCGCCGGATCGACAACCCGCTGGTCGAGCGTCTCGCCGAAAGTTATCGTTCGCGCTTCGGCAACCGCTCGATCGACAAGCGCGGTTCCGTTCGTGAAGTTCTGCGCACTCTCAAAGAAGGTGGCGTGGTTGGCATCCTTGCCGACCTGAACGCGACCCGGGAGGAGGGTGTCTTCGTCGACTTCTTTGGACTCAAAGCCTGCACTACAGCAGGGGTGGCCGCGCTCGCGCTGCGAACTGGTGCGGTTGTCCTTCCGGGTTATATTGTCTGGGACGCAGAGGCGCGGATACACCGCCTCCATTTCGAACCACCGCTGACGACAATCGACACCGGGAATCAGAAAGATGACACCATCTCCAATACCGCACAGTACGCGCGCGCTCTCGAGTCGATCATTCGCCGGCACCCGGATCAGTGGCTGTGGATTCATCGCAGGTGGCGGACAAGGGAAGAGGGCGACGAAGCATTCTATTGAAGGCGGGGGACGGGATGCCTGATCCATTGCGTCTCATGATAGTGGCGGGCGAAGCTTCCGGTGACAAGCACGGGGCCCGGCTTGTCGCTGCGCTCCGTGCCTCAACCCCCGCTCGGCGGTGGGATATCTTCGGCGCAGGTGGAGACGAGATGCGCGCTGAGGGAGTCGAGACACTTGTCGATGCGCGCGAAGTGTCGATCATGGGCCTGCTCGAGGTAGCTGCCGCACTGCGCAAACTTCTCCGCGCGTTTCGCTTGTTGCGAGGGGCCGCCCGCGACCGGAAGCCTCAGCTGATAGTGCTCATCGACTGGCCCGAGTTCAACCTCCGTCTCGCGCGCCGCCTGAAGCGCGATGGCCACCGCGTCGTTTATTACATCAGCCCGCAGATCTGGGCGTGGCGCAGCCATCGCATTCACGCAATCAAACGCGACATCGAGCGGATGCTCGTCATCCTTCCATTCGAACGCGAGTACTACGCGCGCGCCGGAGTCAACGTTGACTATGTTGGCCACCCGCTCCTCGACAGCGTTTGCGTCACCAAGTCGCGCGATCAGATTTGCAGCCAAACCGGTCTCGATCGAGGGAAGCCGATCGTCGCACTCTTGCCTGGTAGCCGGGGTACGGAACTGAAGTTCATTCTGCCTCCAATGTTCGCCGCGGTGAGACACCTGGCGAAGACTGCGCCCGAAACTCAGTTCGTCATGCCACTTGCTTCAACCGTCAAACGTGACCAGGTAGCAGCCCATCCCGGCTATCCCGAGAATCTTCAGATTATCGAGGGCGAAACCTACAACGCGATCGCAGCCGCCGATCTCGCGGTCGTCGCGAGCGGGACTGCGACACTCGAAACTGCAATCATTGGAACCCCACTGATCGTTGTCTATCGCGCTTCGCCGTTGAACTGGCGCATCTTTCACCCGTTGATCCGCACCCCGTTTGTCGGTCTCCCGAACCTTATCGCAGGGAGGCTGATCGTTCCTGAGCTTCTACAGAGGGAGGTGACTGGTGAGCGACTGGCTGCCGAGATAGCCGCGCTTCTCGACGACCCGCGCGCGCTCGAGCAACAGCGTGCTGAACTTCGGACGGTCACCGAGCGGCTCGGAGAAAAGCATGCGTCTGAGCGAGCTGCAACGAGCATTCGGGAACTGCTCGGAGTTTCAGGAGGCCTCGAATGATTCTCGAATTCGGTCCTCTGCCCATCCGGCGCCAAGCGCAAGCATGAGTTTTATCCGCGCCTTCTGGCTCGGAAGCATGCCGCCCAGAATGACGCCCATTTCTCTAAGCTGCCTGCCGCCGCCCTCATATGCGTAGGTATCGAGAACTCGTCCGCGTGAGCAGCGAGAGGTGATGACCACCACGACTCCTGCCGCGATCGCGCGCCGCATGGCTGGGAGAGCCGCAACCGTCACATTCCCTCGGCCGAGGCCCTCGATGACCAGGCCGCGTGCGCCGTCGGCGACGGCGTGATCGAAAAAGCGACCGTCTCCCCCGGCAACAATCTTGATGATGTCGACGCGTTCCTCGAGAGCGCGGGGGTCGATCTTTTCATGTGCGGTAAGAGTCCTTGAAACGATCACTCTGTCCTTGTCGACAAAACCAAGAGGTCCAAAGTCGCGGCTCTGAAACGTGTCGGTCGATTCTGTATGTGTCTTGATCGCCTCACTCGCTGCGAGAATCTGGTCGTTCATGACGACGAGTACCCCAAGTCCGCGGGCCTCCCTACAAGCGGCGACGCGCACTGCCGCTCGCAGATTGGCCGGTCCATCCCAGCTCAGCTCTGAACTGTTTCGCATGGCGCCGACAAGAACGACCGGCTTCTCGCTCGAGAGAACGAGGCTGAGCAGATAGGCCGTCTCCTCGAGCGTATCAGTGCCGTGGGTGATGACAACGCCATCGATTTGTGGCTCGGCGAGGCTGCCAGCAACGGTGCGCGCGAGTTCCATCATCTTCGGCGGCGTCATATGCGGGCCGGGGAATCTGGCAAAGTCGGTGGTCTCGAAGCTGGCGATCGCTTCGAGGCCTGGCACGCGTGCGAGAATCTCGGCCCCGGAGAGAATAGGAATGGCACCACCGCTTTTCGGGTCGATCTGCATCGAGATCGTGCCACCAGTAAAGAAGAGCGCAAGGTTGGGTCGCATGATTTCCGTCTGTCTCTCCCGTTTGAGTCTCATGAGGAGACGAGGATTATCAGACAAGCGGGTAACTCGGACAAGTCAGCAGTTTCGGTTGAGGGTTGAGAATACGTTAGACTGTCGAACTCACCACGAGACGATGGCTGAGAGAAAGATGGACGGTGTCAAGACCTTATGAGCAGGAAAGAGCGATTAACCGATCAGCAAAAGGATGCGGCACTGCGAGCTGACATTCGCCG
>JANNRD010000570.1:0-9808 GCA_031401095.1 Acidobacteriota bacterium | reverse complement strand
CTGCTGCACACTGTCATCGGCGGATGTGTCTTTCGCCGCGGCGAAAACACCTTGGAAGTCTCCGGCCTCAAACAACCGGTTGAGATTCTCATAGACAAGTGGGGAGTTCCACACATTTACGCGAATAGTGTCGAGGACGCTTTCTTCGCCCAAGGCCTTAACGCTGCGCGCGATCGGCTTTTTCAGATCGATCTCTGGCGGCGGCGGGGACTCGGACAACTCGCGGAGGTGCTCGGACCCGCATACCTCGAACGAGACAAGGCGGCGCGCCTGTTTATTTATCGCGGCGATATGGATCAGGAGTGGGCTGCCTATGGATCTGACGCAAAGAGTATTTCGAGCGCGTTTGTTGCCGGCATCAACTCTTATATCGACTGGCTGGGTAAGCATCCGGATAAGATGCCGATTGAATTCAAGCTGCTCGGTTATGCGCCATCAAAATGGGAGGCGAGCGACCCCGTGCGCATTCGCAGTCACGGCCTGACGCGCAACCTGACCAGCGAAGTCGCTCGCGCGAATACGGTGTGCAAGACCAACCTGCAGAAAGGCACCGAATACGATCAAGTCCGACTTGGCCTGCAGCCACCGTGGGACGTCAGAGTTCCATCAGGGCTCGACCCTTGTCTGCCGAAGGACGTGCTCAACACGTTCAGGCTCGCGACACAGGACGTTCGTCTCACAAAGGAAGCGATCAGGGGCCGTCAACGGGAGTCAGTCAGTCTCGAGTTCGATGAGAATAGAGACACACCTGAAACGGTCGAAGGCAGCAACAACTGGACAATCGGCCCCTCCAAATCATCGACTGGCCGCGCGATTTTGGCCAACGATCCGCACCGCGCGTACAGTACACCGAGCTTGCGTTATATCGTCCATCTGAGCGCGCCAGGTATGAGCATCACCGGCGCTGGCGAACCCGCGCTCCCGGGAATATCCATCGGACACAACGGGACGATCGCATTCGGTTTGACGATCTTCAATATCGATCAGGAAGACCTCTATGTTTATCAACTCGACCCGGTGAACGCGCGCCAGTATCGTTACCAGGATTCATGGGAGGCCATGCGCGTACTTCGCGAGACGATAAATGTCAAAGGGGCGGCATCGGTCGAGGCGGAGTTGTTATTCACGCGTCACGGACCCGTGATCTACATCGATGCGGACAAGCATCGAGCCTACGCAGTCCGTTCCTGCTGGCTGGAACCCGGGATGTCTCCCTACTACGGAAGCGTCTCCTACATGCGAGCGAGGGATTTCCGTGAGTTCCAGAAAGCAATGCTGCACTGGGGAGCACCCACCGAGAATCAGATCTATGCCGATGTCAATGGCAACATCGGCTGGGCGCCGGGCGGTCTTGCACCGATCCGCCAAAACTGGGACGGACTCCTGCCCGTGCCGGGGGATGGGCGCTACGAGTGGGCGGGCTTCTGGCCTGGCGACAAGTTGCCTTCCGCTTACAACCCGTCGAGCGGCTATATCACAACCTCGAACGAAATGAATCTTCCGGCCGACTACCCTTACCGGGAGCGTAAGCTCGGTTTTGAGTGGGCAAATGGTTCACGCCACGCGCGAATTGACGAAGTGTTGAAGACTCTGTCCAGGGTATCCATCGAGGATTCGATGAAGTTGCAGAATGACGTGACGTCGATTCCAGCGCGTCGGCTGGTGGCTTTACTCGCCCCGTTGAACGCTGAAGAACCGAAGGCGAAAGCCGCGCTCGATCTGCTACACGGTTGGGACGGTGTGGAATCGGGGAATTCCCCAGAGGCTGCACTGACGGAAGTGTGGATTGCGCGACATCTCGGAAGGGCGTTTATGGATTCCGTGTTGCCGAAAAAAGCCGCGGAGGCAATTAGTTCACCGGATATCGCGGTCATGCTCGACGCCCTGGAAAAGCCGAACCTGCGCTTCGTGTCGAATCGCGGCGACGTCAAGGTGCAGCGCGACCGGGTGCTCCTGGCGAGCCTGGCGTCAGCCTACGTTGAAATGGAAAAGTTGCAGGGCGCAGATGCGAAGATGTGGCAGTGGGGAAAGTTGCATTATGCGTTACCGGAACACGCACTGTTCGAAGCGATCGAAGGGGACCTGCGGGCAAAGCTCCAGCCAGGTCCGTTCCCCAAGGCAGGGAGTCCATACACGCCGAACGCATCGGCTTATCGCACGAGCGACTTTCGATTGACGGGTGGGCCATCGTTCCGCATGGTTCTCGACGTCGGCAATTGGGATAACTCGAGAGCTGTAAATTTCCCGGGCCAGTCGGGGAATCCTGACGATCCTCACTATCGCGATCTCGCGCAGATGTGGTTGAGCGGGGAATATTTTCCTCTGCTCTATACGCGCACCGCAGTCGAGCAAGCCAAAGAGGTCCGCATTTTATTAAAGCCGGCTATGCATTGATGCGGCAATTACCTGGAGGCCTTCAGGCAACACGCCGGGCCGATTCAGGACAGCGGTCGCGCCGGCGGGCGAGACGATGAGGACGGTGAGACAGCACGCGACTCACCCCAGTTGAGATTCTTTTGAAGTCGGGGCGAGTCGTCTCGCTTCCGGAAGATCGCGCCCGAGTTCCCCGTCTTCCGGGTTGCTTCCAACAAGGGCGCGGCTGCCCGCTGAGTCCGTCATCGTTGCCCGAACCGAGCTTATCCCTTTGCTGGCCCCGACTCGAGCTTCATCAAAGCCAGGGACAGCCCAATCGGAATCGCGATAAAAGTGACATTCCAAAATCGCTCGGTCGGGAGATCGCCTGCGTGCGTGAAAACGGTATGGTACAGGATCGAAATAACTATCGGAGCACAACCGATCAGGACACCCACCAAAGCGAGATTGAGCCCGCTAGCGCTCCGCGCTTCCGGACTCGATCCGAGGTAGCTGTGGATGACGGCGACTGCGGTAAACAGGAAGTAGCCACCGAAAATGACAGCGGACAAGAGGCTTAAGAGCTTTGACCGCGAGGTGTTCATCTCCGGAGCGGTGAGAATTAATAACGCAAAGCACGCCCCCAGCAGCGGCGCAATCGCCATGATCGCGGTCCGCATCCACGGTTGCGATTGCAGCCACTTCTTCGGCGACGGGAAATTGACACAAAAATAGAGCAATGTGGCGAAGCCGAATCCTGCCACTAGTATGGTGAAGGCGTCCACCACCCGCCGCACGTCCGGCGATTTAAAGTAGGGCTGGGGTAGGAAGAGGACCGCCATCATAAGGCTCAACCAGCAGAACATCTCGCTCAGGCGCGACGGATTGCGGCGGTGGACCATCAACCCGCCGAAAAGAAAGGCCAGACCGATAAGCAATCCACCGAGTGAATTCGCGAGCATATCCTTCGTCGGCTGCTCCGCGTAGGTTAAGGTCAGAGTCCTTTCGACTCCATCGCGCTCGATGGTCACACTGCCCACGCTGCCGATGGCCGGCCGGTCACGCCGCATGAGCTCGGAAGTGTTGTCGAGACCGATACCGTCCAACTTGGTTGTCCTGTCGCCAACCATAATACCGGCCCTCTCAGCCGGGCTGCCCGGGTCAACCTGCCTCACGGTCCGGTCGGGCCCGGTGGAGTAACCTGTGTACGGGATCATCTTGATCTCGAAAACTCCCGCTATCGCCAAAATGAGCAGTGCCACACCGGCGATGAGAAATGGCAGTTGGTACCGCTTGTAATTGGTAGTCTGTTCCATTTGAAGCCTCCTCCGAGAGAGTGTTAGAGGACGATCGACGATTTCCTTTCGTCGCTGGCGCAACCGACTCTTTTCGGTTATATGCTTCTGAGGGTCGCGTGCGACGAATTCCAGCTCTGGCGGGTAATGCGGGCAGATTATGCGCCACTTCGGATTGCTCGACAAGAAGTAACTGCCCGATTTGACGTCAAGCGGCTGTCAAAGGTATGGGGTAGAGTTTTCGCCGATCCTTCATTGAATCGATGAAGGTGGCAAGGAGCGGGTTACAGATCTCGACGAATGTTACAGTCAAGCTCTGGTGTGTCTTCCAAGGGCAGAAGGGCATGAGGAAATGAGTAAAAGAATACCTGAGGGCTTCATTGGATTGTCGCGGCGTTCATTCCTGACGACTTCATTGCTCGCGCTGCCTGCCGCGACACTGGCTTCCGCACCGGAACAAAACTGGCCGGAATTTCGTGGGGCAGGTGGTCGGGGAGTCGCTGAGGGCTATCCAACGAGGACCACCTGGAATGCAGATGCGGAGGCGGGCAAGCCCGATGGCCTGTTGTGGCGCGCCGAAATTCCCGGCCTCGGACATTCCAGCCCTATTATTTGGGGGAACCGGATTTATGTCGCCACGGCCGTGCGGCTTTCAGGCAAAGCGCCCTTGCGCATCGGGTATTACGGTGACACCAAAGCGGCTCAGGATAATGACGAACAGCGCTGGATGATCCTGTGTTTTGATAAGAAATCCGGGAAACGACTGTGGGAACGAACGATGCGCACGAGCAAGCCGGCTGCCGCGCGACACGAGAAAGCAACGCACGCGATCACGACGCTCAGCACTGACGGCAAGCGCCTGATAGCCTTCATTGGCTCAGAGGGACTGTATTGCTTTGACCTCGATGGAAGGCTGCTCTGGAGCCGGGACCTGGGTATCATCAACATCAGCAAATATGGTATTGGCTGGGGCTACGCCAGCTCTCCGGCGTTGTACCGAGATCGCATCGTGCTGCTCTGCGATGATCCCCAGAATCCATTTGTGGTTGCCTTAAGCCTCGCCGACGGAAAAGAGGTGTGGCGCCGTTCGCGCAAGGACGATTGCGAACGCAGTTGGGGCACGCCGCTGATTCACGCTGACGGGACACGGACGCAAGTTGTCACCAATGGCTGGCCCTACATCGTCTCTTATGACCTCGAGAGCGGCAAAGAACTCTGGCGTTTGCGTGGTGGCGGCGACAATCCAATCCCGACGCCATTCGTTGCCGATGGCTTGATAGTGGTGACAAATGCCCACGGCGGCAAAGCGCCTCTCTTCGCCATTCGACCGTCCGCGACGGGCGACATCTCCTTGCCGGAAGGCAGCACAAGCAATGAGGCCATTGTCTGGAGTGCTCCGAATGGGGGCACCTATATTTCGACGCCGGTGGTGTATGGGGGCCAGATTTACCTCGCGAATCACAACGGGGTTCTGCGCTGCTTTGAGTTCAGGACTGGCCGCAAGATGTATGAGGAGCGGCTGGGAACGGATTCAGCCTGCTCGGCTTCACTGGTTGCGGCGGACGGTAAGATCTACTGCTCGGCTGAAGAAGGCGTCGTGTATGTCATCAAAGCCGGGGCGACACTGGAAGTGCTGGCAAGAAATCAGATGGGCGAGCCTTGTCTGGCGACCCCGGCAATTTCACAAGGCGTACTCTATTTTCGAACCGCCGGAAGCCTGATTGCGGTCGGGTAATTGGTCATTGTGGTGGGGAGGAGAACATATGTTGAAAATCGTCTCCGTCTTGATCCTTTGCTCTGCTGTGGGCAGCGCCGCTTTTGATCCTGTTTTCCTCGCGACGCGGCAATTCACGAAGGCAGTTTTGCTTGAACAGACATCGGAAACTTCGGCCAACGCCAGCATTGGCGATTTAGATGGCGACGGTGACCTGGATGTCATGTTGGCCAAGGGGCGTCACTGGCCTCTGCATGATCGCGTCCTCCTCAACAATGGCAAAGGCGAGTTTACCGTTGCGCGCAACCTGGGCGAGACGCCGGATCGCACGTATTCCGCTGTCCTAGCCGATCTCGACGGCGATAAAGATCTGGATGTCATCGTGAGCAATGACAACCCCGACCAGAAGCTGGTTTACCTCAACGACGGGAAAGCGAACTTCCGCGTCGCCGGAACCTGGGGTGATCCGAAATGGAATACCAGAAACGCGGCGGTCGCGGACTTGAACGGTGACGGCAGGCTAGATTTGATTGCCGCCAACCGACAAGGCGCGAGTTACGTATGCCTCAATGATGGTCACGGGAATTTCAAGCTCAGCGATTGCACCGCGATCCGCTCCGAGTCAGCCACGACAATCGTGCCTGCTGATTTCAACAGGGACGGGTTTGTCGACGTGGCGGTGCCGCATCGTGACGGCGGGCAGAGTTTCATTCTCTTCAACGATGGCAAGGGGAAGTTTGCGAGATCCAGGCCGTTCGGCCCCAATACCTCTGCGGCTCGCACTGCGGCAGCGGGCGACCTCAATGGTGATGGCGCGATGGATCTGGTCGTTGGGGATGAGAAGCTCGGTGTCTTTCTTTACCTTAACGATGGGCAAGGCGAGCTGACACGCGATGTGCAGTTAGGCGAAAAAACGCTGATACCCGGCGCTATTGCAGTCGGCGACATGAACCGTGACGGAAATACGGACGTCATGATTGGCTATTCCATGGCACCGGGCGTTGTTTTCTTCAACGATGGCAAGGGACGCAGCTTCGAGCGCGCAAATTTCGGAGATGGGCAAGGTGCGGTGTATGGACTTGCACTCGGTGATCTGAACGGAGATGGTTATCCGGACATTGTTGCCGCCCGCAGCGACGCACCGAATGTCTTGTACTTGAGCGGGGTCAAATAACGAACGGATGCCTTTGCACAACAGCGCGCGCGAGGCGCGGCTGACGCCCATTGCCACCAATGGGCCTTACCTCAGAACCCTCAATCATCTTTGGATCTTTGGCAATTGACAGAGAGTGAAAACATGAAAAAGCACATGCCCTTCTTCGGACTTCTAGCTGTTGTGGCGGCCTTCACGCTGGCCTGCTCGACGAGTGCGCCGCCGAATGCCGGCAACGCACCCAGCGCACCCGCTGATACAAAAGCCGCGCTCGAGAGCATCAAGAGCGACGAGTTGATGGGCCACATCAAGACACTCGCTTCGGATGCGTTTGAAGGGCGCGCGCCGGGCACGCCGGGCGAAGAGATGACCGTCAATTACCTGACGGGCCAGTTCCAGAAGCTTGGCTTGAAGCCTGGCAACCCCGATGGCACCTACATTCAGAAAGTCCCGCTGGCCGGGTATACACCGACGCCGACGATGTCATTCAACATCCGCGGAAAGCAGATGGCCCTTGATTATTCCACCGACTACATCGCGCGTTCGCTGCGTTACGTGCCGGACGTGAAAGTCGAAAACTCCGACGTCGTTTTCGTCGGCTATGGCGTCGTCGCTCCGGAATACGGCTGGGACGATTACAAGGGCGTGGATGTCAAAGGCAAGACGGTCGTCTTCCTCATTAACGATCCGGCGATTCCTGATCCGCTCGATTCGAGTGATCCCAGCAAGCTCGATGAGAAAATGTTCAAGGGCAAGGCGATGACGTATTACGGGCGCTGGACCTACAAGTTCGAGATCGCGTCGGAGAAGGGCGCAACTGCGGCCATCATCGTGCACGAGACGGGCCCGGCTGGGTACCCGCTTGCTGCGCTCGGCAGCTGGCGGCTGGAGAATTTCGACATTCGCACGCCTGACAAGAACATGAAGCGCGTCGCGGTGGAGTCGTGGATTACCGACGTCAAGGCGAAGGAGCTCCTGACCGCCGCCGGGCAGAATTTCGACGCGTTGAAGAGAGCCGCGCTGAGCAAGGATTTCAAGCCGGTGCTGCTGAACGCCAAAGCCAACATCACGATCAAGACCGCGCTGCGTGAGGTTGATTCGCGCAATGTTGTCGCCAGGCTCGAAGGCTCCGACGCGAAGCTCAAGGATGAATACGTCGTTTACACCGCGCATTGGGATCACATGGGCCGCGATGCAAGCTTGAAGGGCGATCAGATCTTCAACGGTGCACTCGACAATGCGTCCGGCACGGCGGCGCTGCTCGAAATCGCCGAAGCGTATACGAAGCTGCCGACGCCACCCAAACGTTCGATCATCTTTCTGGCCGTGACGGCCGAAGAGAAAGGACTGCTCGGCGCGAAGTACTACGCCACCAATCCGCTCTATCCACTCGAACGCACGTTGGCGAACATCAATAGGGACGGCTTCAATCAATGGGGCCGCACCAAAGACCTAACGGTCATCGGTTACGGCAACTCGACGCTCGACGATCTGCTGGCGGATGCCGCCGCCGCGCAGGGCCGGACGATCAAACCGGACCCCGAACCGGAGAAGGGCTTCTTCTACCGCTCCGATCATTTCGAATTCGCCAAGCAGGGCGTGCCCGCTCTTTATACCGATTCGGGAACGGATTACATCGGCAAGCCGGAAGGCTACGGGATGAAGAGGCGCGCTGAGTACACCGAGAAGGACTATCACAAGGTGACGGATGAGGTGAAAGCGGATTGGGATCTGGCAGGCGCCGTTGAGGACTTGCAATTGTTCTTCCAGGTCGGCTACGGCGTCGCGCAAGGCGAGAAGTGGCCGGAGTGGAAGCCAGGCACCGAGTTCAAGGCGAAGCGCGAGGCGCAGCTCAAGTCCAGAGACTAAGCCGGGTTCCCTGATCGCCTTCCCGGCGGTGCAGGTACGCGTGGACCCAGGCGGCCAAAGGGTCTTCTATCTCCTGCACGATCTTATGAGCCGCCTGCCAATCGCCGGATTTCTCGCGCCAGAGAGCTTTCAGGTAAAGGGAACTCGGTTCCGGCGGGCTCGAATCCTTCAAACTGGAAAGGTAATCCTGTAGTTTCATGCTTCCCCCCCCCTCGTTGCTCGCCCCCTTTACAACCGGGACGGCCCCAACTATAAGAAACGAGGAATTCTCGCACGAATAATGGATCAGGTTGAAATGGCTTGAGCGGTCGGATAATGCGCGAGCCGGAGAGCGAAGGAGGCCTGAGGTGGACGAATCGGTCCTGGAGGTCGCGGTGCTGGATGTGCGGCTTGGGATGACTACCGAATTTGAGGCCGCATTCTCTCGCGCGTCCTCAATTATCTCGGCAATGCCTGGTTATCTATCGCATGAGCTGCAACGCTGCATCGAGGTACCAACCCGCTATATTCTTCTCGTCAACTGGGAGTCACTCGAAGCGCACACGGTTGGTTTTCGTGGCGCACCTGAGTATCAGCAATGGAAACAGTTGCTGCATCACTACTACGATCCAATACCAACGGTCGAACACTATCAATCTTTGTCGCCAAACGCGACGTAACCATAGGATGAACACCAGATTATGATCAAGTTAGCAATTATCATCGGGAGTACGCGGCCGGGCCGCAAGGCCGAGGCTGTCGCTCGCTGGGTTCATGGCATTGCAACGAAGCGCAGCGATGCCGAGTTTGAACTAGTGGATATCAGGGATTTCAACTTGCCACTTCTCGACGAGCCAATGCCGCCAGCAATGGGGCAATACAGCCAGCCGCACACCAGGGCCTGGTCCGCAAAGATCGCTTCCTTTGACGCGTATGTCTTCGTGACACCCGAATACAACCACGGGACGTCTGGCGCGCTCAAGAACGCGATCGATTACCTGTACCGTGAATGGAATAACAAGGCAGCCGGGTTCGTTGGTTACGGCAGCGCCGGCGGGACGCGCGCCGTGGAGCAACTGAGGTTGGTCATGGGCGAGCTGCTTGTGGCCGACGTCCGCGCACAGGTCGCGCTGTCACTCTTTACTGACTTCGAGAACTTCAGCACCTTCAAGCCGGCACCGACGCACGAGAAGGCTGTCAATACCATGCTCGACCAAGTCGTCGCCTGGGGTGGCGCGTTGAAGACTCTGCGCCAGGACTGAAGGGCACGCGTTAGACTCTCGCAAACAACAAGCGAAATGAACTCACTATGATGACGAGAACTATTTCACGTCTCCTGTTCCTGCTCATGATTGGCGGAATCGCCTATGCACAGAAGACCAAGAGGCCGACAAGCGAGAGACTATCAATGAAAACGGCACGACTCCACATTGACGGCTTCATGAA
>JANNRD010000569.1:0-2048 GCA_031401095.1 Acidobacteriota bacterium | reverse complement strand
CCGCCCCCGGCGAACGGATCCACGACCAGCGGCGGCTCATCGCCGTGCGCCACCTTCACCAGCGCCCGACTCACTTCGAGATACGTGCGTTGTGCCGCGTTATCCCAGTTCGCGAAGTCGGCGATGAACTTGAGAAGTGCCTTGCGCAAGTCTTCGTCCGTGGTGCCCGGATGGCAGCCGCCCACCTGCGGCAAGAGCTTGCGCGCCTGGTCCTTGAATTCCGTCGGGCACAGCGGATCGCAGGGGTCCGGCCACAGCAGAGCCAGCAACAACGCCCGACTCGAGGCCAGCGGCCGCCGCGCCCACCAGAGGTGAAGCGTCTTCGGATGTCCATGCCGGATCTTATTCTCCGCGATTGCGTGCCGCGATACTCCTGCGATCGGGAAGTCCACCTCGGCCAGGCGCTTGCAGTCCTTTGGGATCATGCGGCACCAGCTTCCTGAAGAATCCGCCTGATGAACGCCTCGACATGAACCACGTCCGATTGCTGGAGGCCTTTACGTACGATTGCGGCCAAAACGTTTTTCACGTCACCGTACGCATCCGCCTCGACGAGATAGTCCCCGGGCTGTCCTTTCTTGCCTTTGCGACCGATCGGAGCGTTTTGCTCGATAGCTAGTTCCAGTACTCTGTCGCAATGAAACCGCTCGAGACCTTTGAGGCTCTTACCGGCGTTTGGATTTGCGTCCTCTACAGGCCACGCGAACACCTTGTAGACAGACGGGGCATTAACGAGCTTCGTGAACTGCTCGACCTTTCTCGCTGCATCCCAATCGAGCACAACGATGAGTGGCGCTTCTGGGCGACGTGAGCGAATGGCGTTCGCGTTGTCCTTGACGTATCGCTGAATGCGTTCGACTCCGCCCCCGCCAGTGGCGCCGTCCAGTTCCGGAAGATCCACAACTCGGATTGGTCGATTGGGTCTGATGAACCGGAGGCCTTCCTCGATGAACTCCCTGTCGAACTTACCCTCTACGAGAATGATGGGATCAAGCGGCCAGAAAAGGACTGGGTGAACCCACCGCGCAACACCGGCGCCGGAGAGCAGCTCGAGCGCCTCCCGCGGATCGCTTTTGGGGTCAAGATTGCTGCCGCCATCCTTGTGTTCAACAACAACTGTGCAGCCGGCGTATTGGACGATCAGATCCGAATGCGTAGTACAAAGCACCTGCAGGCGACTCTTAGGTTCGACCGCTACATCGGCTAGATAGGCCGCAACACGTGCTTCGAGAGAAGTATGTAGCGATGACTCGGGCTCCTCGATCCCCCAGATCGCAGCCTGCTTCCAGCCGAACTGCTGGAAATAGTCGCGGTCGATCAGGTACAAGGTTTCCAACATCAGCAGGCTCTGGATGCCCGAACCTTGCGCGGCATCCTCGATTTCAATTCCACCCCGCGCGAGTCGATATCCGAATGTGAATACGAGGTCCTGCCATGACGTGGGCGTCGCGAGCGACACGGTGCCCTGACCTGGACACGCCTCTTCGAAGCGTTTCGAGAGGGACTCAATCATGCGGACAGAAGTATCGCGAATCGCTTCAAAGGCTTTCGTGTCGCCAGGTGACCTCTTTGCGAGGCGTCGGATAAGCACGTTGCGGAGGTTCTGGTGCTCGTTTCGGATCAGTTCCGTGGGAAGTACGCGGTTCGGAACGTACCGATACTTGATTAGTTGAAGAAATGACGCGAGCTTCTGGCGATCATCCAAGTTTAAAGGGTTATCATTCAGGAGAAACACCGGCAGCTGATTGTCCCGTACCCATTCTTTCGTCACAGTAAACGTGTCGCCACTGAGTAGTGTCTTCGTGGCTTCGAGTCCCCTGCGGAACTTGAAACTCTCGGGTAGCTGGAACTTGATCGAGACGCGGATCCGCTTGCGCTTCTTCTTGAGGCGATCGGGCCGAAAATAGTCGCGGTCGACATTTAGGGGCAAGCCGGAATCGGTTTCGTCGTTGAAGAAAGCATTCAACGCCCTCAGGACATTTGACTTCCCCGAGTTGTTCAGACCCGCAAAGGCGGTGAGGTCAGCGTTTAGCTCGATGTCGGCCTCG
>JANNRD010000568.1:0-7088 GCA_031401095.1 Acidobacteriota bacterium | reverse complement strand
CCCCGATTCGTTCAAAACCACAATCACAATGGTTGATTTGTGGACATCCATGCCCACATACTTCATTCTATTCATAGGACGCTCCTTCCTGTTCGTAATCTCGAGTTTCGTACCTTAAAGATTACTACCAGCGGGGCGTCCTTTCATATTACGTACCGCCTTCAGGCGGAATGCCTCGAAATCGGAAGCTTCCGCCTGAAGGCGGTACTACGAACAAGGGACGAGCCACTGACACCTGACGCCTTATTCGGTTGCTTCTCTTATGCCCGACTTAACCGCAGCAAGCCCGATCAACACCCAGAGATGCCGAAAATCCTCGACATCCTGCGCGAGCCCATCGAGCATCAATCCAGCAAGCCCGCTCCACACCGCCAGACTCACGCGATCCAGAGGCCGTGCGCGCCTTCGCCAGAGTGCAACGAATATCCAGACGAACGCCAGAAGCGCCGGCAGCCCCATCGTCGCCGCGACATTGAGCAGCGTCAGGTGCGCATCCATTTCGTTCCCTTGATTGGTGCCCGGAATCGTTCCCAAACCACTCCCTACAAGTGGATGCTCTGCGAGCGTTCGTAAGGACGAGACCGCTGCTTCACGCCGCCCTTCGGGAACGTTGTGCTTGAAATGAGCCTCGAGGGGACGCGCTGGATTGAAGGAGAGACTCCACAGGCTTAACGTGGCGATGATTGCGAGGTAAGCGGACACGGCGATGCCAGTCAACAGCCGCTGAGGCCGCGTTCGAGCAGAACGAATTGCCACAGCCAGACCGAACGTCAGAATGCCCCGTGAGAATGTCAAAAGGACGGTCAATAACAGTGCGGCCTGCGTCAGACGGCGCAGTCGAGGCGATAAGTCTTGTTCAGCGCGCGCGACCACCGCCGAGGCGAAGATGCAAAAGCTCGCCAGCATGTTCGGCTGATATGTCCCGGCCTGAACACGCGCATACCAACCGGAAGGAGCGAGCTCACCATACGTCCCGATCAAGAGCGTCACGATCCCACCGTAGAAGAGTGCGAGTCCTGCAATTGCTGCTACACAGCTGAGCAGCGACGTCGCGACGATAACCTTTCCGATCAAACGGGACACGCGCGGCCTGGCAGCGAGATCGGCAGTGATCACCGCAAGCGCGCACAATTCGCAAATCCCGAGAAGCTTCCGGGCCCCGAGGTTCTTGTCAGGAGACGCGAAGAGAAGTGAGAGGGTCGCGGCGCCGACATAGAGCGCCATCGCGACGTGCATCGAATGGAATTGCGGCCATTGTCGGGCCCGCCATCTCTCAGCTAGCCAGAGAACTGCGGTTGCCGCAAAGGCGACATCGCTCCATTGCGCGTGCTCGTGTAACCAGGGAAAAGGAGGGAACCAGCTCCAGGGGAGAAGTGCCAGGGTCGCGGCATACAGGACGAGAAGTGTGCGTGAGTCCGTGCGCCCGGAGGACATGCATTATTACTTTCTTCCAAACGTGAGACGCGATCTCTTGTCTTGCTGACCGGCCTAGCTCGAAGCCCTCATCACGCCACGCGATCCCGTCAACAACCCCCACGTCTTCGCGACCACATCCGCCACTTGCAGCGGCCACCTCGGCCGATCATTCAGCCTGCCTCCGAGGTTTATCGTCGCCTCAATTGCATTAGGCCAATGTCGGGGAAGCTGTCGCAGCAGTTCGAACGGATTACGAAGATGGCTTGCGACCTGACTTGGCAGGGAGAACGGAACACTCCACTCCGAAAGCACCGTCGCCACCATCCACCGAGGAATACTGCTTGCTCGCGCCGCAACGGAAGCGTCGTCAATCCTTGCGTCCAGTAACTCGTTCGCGATCCCTATCGCTCCCGCTACCAACTCAGCCTGCCGGGGAGCATCGCCAAGACATAACTCCCAGTCGAAGTCACCGTCGATCACCTCCAGAGCCGCTGCGATATCGCACAACCAAAGCGGTCGATTCCCTCCGTGTCGCAGCAGATGCAGGCAGAGGAAGCGGAAGTGATCTTCAAACTTCAGAACGCGTACACTGCCTCCTTCGAGGTCGCGCAACTCCGAGCGCGCAAACAACTCCTCGGTACGCGTCTCATAGAACTTGCCAAACCCGCAGTGAAGGTCAACGTTCAGGCGTCCACCGGCGCCCTCTCGAAGGGCAACTGTCGCAGCGCGAAAGTCAGCGGGTCTTACACAAAGATCAATGTCGCCAAACATCCGCAAACCGGGCTCAGGATAGAGCGGCCCCAGCGACCATCCCTTGACGAGCACCGACTCAATGCCCTTCGCATTCAGGATCGCGAGGGCCTCTTTCAAGTCGCGCGCGTGAACCGCATTACGCAGCGCGTCATACCGCTGAACCTGCTCCAATTGCCGCACTGCCGCCGAAGTGGCCAACGCAGTCCCGCGAACCTTTCTCCAAACCAAACCCGCTACGCCACCCATAATCAGCAGAGGCAGTATCTGCGTCAGGGTTCCCGCATCGAGATCAGTCGGCGGCGGATCCTTGCGCCAAATCCCCCTCAAGACACTCGCCACAAGGTAGCCCTGGACGTCGGCGCCCTTCGCACTCTTAACTACGGATTTCATTGTGTTGAACCGCCCCCCGGCCGCGAATGCTCCCGAACTATACCGGAAGTCCTGGTGCCTAACACCGAGACCGGATCGCTGCAGCGATCAGTCTCGGAACGGGGAACGACTTGAGGCTGAGTAGCTGGCTGCTGACCTACCTCACCGCCGACTATACCTTAAACTCAGGCTGCCGCGAAATCTGACGAATGGACAACCTCTCTCTCGATCCGTATCTGCAACCGGCCAAGATAGACACCCAGACTCTCCAGTTGTCTGAGCTTTTCTTCAGGCACCTTCCGGCTCGAGATGAGAACGTCCCGCACCCGATGACGCTCGATCAACTGAGCCAGTTCACTGCTCGGAAATATTGGAATTCCGTGGATCACCTTACCGGTCTTTGTCAGATCGTCATCGATGAAGGCAACGGGCGCATAGCGGTGCTCATCATCCTTGAGGAGTTCCCGCATCAGGAGTTCGCCCCGATCACCCGCGCCATAGATAAAGACCGGACGCGCGTCGGGATGAAAACTCTTCTTACCTTTGATCACCGTTTGCAGGAGTCGGAACGAGAAACGGCTGACCACAACAAAGACCATCACCAACAGCGCATTGATCACATAAACGCCCCGCGAAGCCGAGCTTGGACCAACGACAATAAAGGCTGCAATCGTGCTCACCGCTGCGCCAAGAAGGCTCGACCGCCCAAGCACGACCACATCCGCGGTGCTGACGTACCTCCACAGACCGCTGTAGACGCCGCCCATGAGGAAGAAGCCCATCTCGATCGCGACAACAAGTGGCAGAGTCTTTAGGAAAACGTCCATCTGACCAGCCGGCACTCCCCCATCGAAACGGAGAAGGAACGCACACTGGTACGCGAGGGCGATCAATACCACATCGAGAACGATCTCGAAAACACGCCGTTTGTACGGGAATCCAACCAGCGCTCGGAGTACAGCGCTGTTCGGCGGTTCGGTGCCTTCCTCATAGACCCGAACTTTACTCAGATAGAGACCAATCGAAAGCAGCACGAGGAGGAATCCGACGAGCGCCGCGATCATGACGTCAAGCCGCATCTGACGGACAATCAGCGCCAGCGCCCCTGAAGCCATCGAGAGCGCAAAGAGCAGTTGAACGGCACGTCGTTCCGAGATTCCAAGGCCGACGAGGCGATGCGATGTGTGGTCCCGACCGCCTTGTGAAATCGCCCTTCCATTCAGCTTGCGCATGACCGCAACGATACAGGTGTCAAAGATCGGAATAAGCATGATCAATACAGGAGTGACCAGTACTGTCCCGACATTCCGCGCGCGATCATAGGTGCTCAGGAGCGCCGTCCCACCCAGCGCGAATCCGAGAAACAGAGACCCGCAATCGCCCATGAAGATCGACGCCGGACTGAAATTGAAGACCAGGAAACCCAGCGCGGCTCCACCCAAAAGGATCGGCAGCAATGCCTCGCTCATCTGCCCATTGAGCAGAAAGGTAGCGGCCATAAACGCACACGCGATCGCGACAATGCCAGCAGCCAACCCATCCATATTGTCTAAAAGGTTGACCGCATTCGTGATACCGACCAACCAGAAGATCGTGATAAAGATGTTCAGCGCATTGGAGTCGGTCCAGGGCAGGCGCCGCCCGAAATAGACCACTATCGAGGCGACGATCAACTGAAGGGCTAGCTTGACAGGCGGCTTGATGACGATCAAATCATCAACAAGACCGACAATAAAGAGGACAGCCGCACCAGCCAAAACCAGACGCGCACCACCTGGAAGGCGTTGCGAGAAAACGAGTATGCCGATCACAAAGGCACAAAAGATCGCCACTCCACCCATCATCGCCGTGGAGCGTTTATGCCATCGATCCCCTCTCGGCCGAGCGACCATTCCGCGGCGTTCGGCGATTGCCCGCACTGCGGGCGTCAGGGTAAGACTTCCAATAAAGGCCAAAAGGCCAGCAACAACCAAATCCATCTTGAACCTCTTTGAAGCCAGCGGTCTGCTCATGCGGGGGCATGTGGGGGCGCAGCCATTGGCACTTACTCTCTGCTCGCAAGAACTCGGGCTCACAGGTGGGGCGCACCTCGACAGATGTCAGAAAAAGAGCCCGTTGCTGATTACAGCGTCAGTCCTCATGCAGAAAGGGTACGAGATACCTTTCGGTAGTTTTTGCTTGATAGGCTTGAGTGTTAGCGATGAAACTTCCCCAGTCGCACGCCCACTTTGGCTGACACAAGCAGTGGACTCTCGCACGGTGTGCCCGTAGAACCTGGAACGTAGCAAATCTCAGCTTCTACCGGCGCATCGCGCTCAAGGACGGGGAACGGTCAAAATAGCCGTTCTCAAGAAATCTGTCTATTCGCAGACTAACGGAGAGGGGATGAGGGAAACTACGTGATATGCCTAAGGGAAAGCCGCGGTCGAGATTATGAGCGTGCGCCGATAAACTCTTTGTCTTCCACTAGTTCACAGTACGTAGGAAGAGCACGGGAATGGGTATAGGAGGGGTTCGATTTTTTGGCTGAGTTGCGATTTTTTTTCAGGGGGAGTGTATCAGGTGGCGCTCATGGGTGCACAAAGGCAGGGTCGTTGTAGCGGTGAAGCGCAGAGTTCTCCCTGAGCCCCCATTTAGCGCGAAGAAAGAGAGGAAAAAACGCAAAAACGCGAAGAGGACGCGAAAGACGCGAAGGGGAAGATGGAACGAGTTCGGCACCCCTTCCTGGCCTTCTTCCTCTTCGCGTTTTCGCGTTTTTTCTTGCGGCCCTACGCGATTGCCGACGTGCGGGACCGTTCAAAGCCGACGACGCTCTCGAGGATTTGATTCAGGTCAAATCGGGGAGAGTAGCCAATCAGATTGCTGATCTTGGTGAGGTCTGGGACCCGCCGCATCATATCTTCGAAGCCCTCTTCGTAGGCCTCTTCGTAAGGCACAAATTCAATCGGCGACTCGGAGCCAGTCAATTGCTTGATCCGCTCGGCAAGCTCGAGAATCGTCACTTCGTGCGTGCTCCCGATGTTGTAGACCTCGCCGGTCGCATCGGGATGCTCAGCAATCGCGATGAGAGCACCGATGGCGTCCTCAACATGTGTGAAACAGCGCGTTTGCAGACCATTCCCATAGACCGTCAGCGGCTCTCCCTGTAATGCCTGTCGCACAAAATTCGGGATGACCATTCCATATCGGCCAGTCTGCCGCGGCCCAACCGTATTAAAGAGGCGCGCAATGACTGTTGGAACCCTCTTCTCTTTCCAATAGGCGATCGCCAAGAACTCGTCGATCGCTTTCGAGCATGCGTAGGCCCAGCGGCCCTTGTTCGTCGGCCCCATGACGAGGTCATCATTCTCGTTGAAGGGAATGTGAACGCGTTTGCCATAGACTTCCGAGGTCGAGGTGATCAGCACTCGCTTGCATTTCTTTGCTGCGAGTTCGAGGACAATCTCGGTCCCTCGGATATTGGTTTCGATGGTCCGCACCGGGCTTTCGACGATGAGCTTCACTCCCACGGCGGCCGCAAGATGGAAGACGGTGTCGCAAAGGTCTACGAGCTCCGCCGTCAACTGTTGGTTGGTGACTGTATCGATGTAGTAATGAAAGTTCGGATTCGACTTGAGCCGTTGGATATTCTCGATGGAACCGGTCGACAGGTCATCGATGATATGCACTTCATCACCGCGCGCGAGCAATCTCTCTGCCAGGTGTGATCCGATAAAACCCGCGCCGCCAGTGATTAGAAAACGCATTCGTCATTGCTCCTTATTAAATTCATTGGGTCCTTCGCAATCAAGCCTTCCGCCTAAAGGCGGGACTACGAACCAGGACTACGAACAGAACTACAGCTCCGGGTCATCCCATCCCTTTCCGTAATCAAGCACGGGATAGTCGCTCCAGATTGAGACAGCTTTTTCTCTGCCTACCTGGGCCAGGAAATCTCTGGCACTGGAAAAAGGCCAGTCAGCCCAGTGCGAAACGTAGCGGTGATGTACGGGATTGTTGTGAATATAGTTGATCGTCGCCCAATAATGACGTTCGCTACGCATCCCACGGTCGGCGCAGCGATGCCAGACGGTGCGCCCGACAGTTTTCTCTTCCAGATTCCACTCGCGTGAAGTTCTTCCATGCAGTTTGCCAATCTCTTGCTTGAGGCGCTTTAGATCACTTGTTTCAAGCAATAGATGGTAATGATTGGGCAGCACGCA
Organism: Acidobacteriota bacterium; assembly: GCA_031401095.1. Taxonomy (GTDB): domain Bacteria; phylum Acidobacteriota; class Blastocatellia; order RBC074; family RBC074; genus JANNRD01. The sequence goes on along the minus strand of JANNRD010000568.1, from coordinate 348 downwards.
CCAGGCGCATATAGTCGTTTGATTCACGTCCAACGTTTCCAGCAATCGCTGACTGAAATTGCCCATCCGACTTGGATTGACTCCAATATGCGCTTGATGCTCATAGCAGGCAGCAGACAGATGAAACCGGCCTTCCTGAAAAAGGAGCGGCGGGCTGTGCCACGGTCGATGCTGGTTGCTGCGAAACTCCAACACCTCCTTTTGCTGTTCCGTTGTGAGCGTCCGCCAGAGGTACATAGTTCGTAGGTTCCGGGTTCGTAGGTTCCGGGTTCGTAGGTTCCGGGTTCGTAGGCTCCGGGTTCGTAGGCTCCGGGTTCGTAGGCTCCGGGTTCGTAGGCTCCGGGTTCG
>JANNRD010000567.1:0-2895 GCA_031401095.1 Acidobacteriota bacterium | reverse complement strand
CTGGGGCCGGTTATCGTGGAGCGGTGAGGGCGATGTGGAACTGAAAACCCGCTCGGGGAATCGGGCCGTGCCCGATTCGACCTGGAGCGACTGGTCAACAGCCGTTCGTTCCCCCGCCGGCGAACAGATCAAGAGTCCGCCGGCACGCTTCATCCAGTGGCGCGGTGTGCTCAAGAATAGCAGCTCGGCTGCCCCGCGATTGCGCGAAGTGACGATCTCGTACCTGCCGCGTAACCTTGCGCCTCGGGTCAAGTCGATTTCGCTTCTACCCGTTGGCGTAGCCCTTCTTGCAGTGCCGCAGCCACAATCAGACCTCGGTGCCGAGCAAGCGGGGCTCGATCCGCAAACCCTCGGGAACGTCACGGGGATTCCGCCACGACGGGCGTTTCAGCGGGGTGCGATCTCGCTGCAGTGGCAGACTGAAGACCGGAATGGAGACACGCTCGAGTATTCGCTCTACTACCGAGCCGCTGCCGGCGGCGACTACCACCCAGTTAAGACACACATCCGCGAAACCTATTTCACCATCGAGCCAAATGCCTTACCCGATGGTCGCTATGTCTTTCAGGTGGGAGCATCCGACTCGCCCTCGAATCCAATTGACCTCGCTCTCAAAGACGATCTCGAGACAGAGCCGGTGGAAATTGACAATACGCCACCAGTGGTGGTTGCTGGCGCTCCGGCGTTGACTGGAATGACGGTGGTTGTTGAGTTTCGGGCCGACGATGCGACGTCGCTGATTCGCCGGGCCGAGTATCAATCGGATGGTGGCGAATGGGCCATCGTCTATCCTGTTGATGGGATCGCAGACTCACGCAGTGAGGTGTTTCGCGTCTCAGTCACGCTGCCGGACTCGCGGTCGCACGTACTTGCCTTTCGCGCCTTTGATGGGAACGCGAATGTCGGTGCCGCGAAGATCGAGGTTCGAGCCGCAGGCCGGTAAGGCGGAGGGTCAAGAGATGAAGAACATTTTGTCAGTAGGATGCACCGAGCGTGCCTCCTCGTATGCCTGGCTTCTGGCGTTGTTTCTTGCGGTGGCGGCTTCCGGGCAGATTGTTCGCAATCCCCGGCTCGCTCTCGCGGACCGGGACGAAGCCAGGTCGGCGACTCGGGATGGGGGTGGCGCCGGTGCGGAACTGGTCTATGCGGCCAGGATCGATGCAGCAACAAAGGGCGCATTCGATAGCCTGGTCGTTATCTACTCGAAAGGAGCAGGCGCGGCGAGAGAGTTCCACGGTGTCGTGGTTCGTGGAGGGAAGAAGCACCCACTCGTGGGCGATAAGTCCGGCGGGGCCCTCCCCCCGGGAGACCGTTTTCTGAGGATTGGTTTGCGTCACGAGGCTGAGAAAGCGCCGTTGTTGCGGCTCATGAGCTCGATTGGCGAGAGCGGGCAAGCTGATGAACGTCAGCGCAATCTTGACTTCCAGTTCAATGGTAAGGAGTTTGAGTTGGTGGCTCAGTCGATTGCGACGCCTGCGAGATAGACCTGAGAGAGATGAAAGAACCCCGCCTCCGAGGCGGGGTTTCTTCTTAGCAAGAGTTTGCTGGTTGGATTACTCCACCTTGATGACCTTCTCAGCCTGCTGTCCCTTTGGCCGCTGAACGAGTTCAAACTCGACCAACTGACCCTGATCAAGGGTCCTGTAGCCTTGGCCCAGAATCTCCGAGTAGTGAACGAAGATATCACCGCCCTCCGGGTGCTCAATAAAGCCAAACCCTTTGGCATTGTTGAACCATTTGACTTTGCCTTGCTGTTTCTCTGCCATGGTGGAACATCCTCCTGGGGTTTTGTTGGGGCTGGGGTTTTGTTGGGGAACGACTTGAAGCACCCCTTCGGGTTGTGCTGCAACTCCTGAGCCCAACAGAGCGCAGGATGCGGCTGACCGTCGGCTTCTCGAGGTCTGGGAGCCAACGCGTGCAGGTTCAAAACGCAAAAAAAACCGCACCAATACCCGCGAGGGATCAGCTCTCGAGTATCAGACGGCTGTTTTCTTTTTTTGCGGAAAGTCTGGGGCTAACACAACAGGGTAATGCTCGGTACTTCTAACACCTACGAACACCTAACGCCTGAGCGATGCTCGCACATCACCCACGATAGACGCGGCGCATAGTACTGACACATTCATTTGATGTCAAGCAGAATAGGCAGAAAATAAGTTTCGCCTAAAGATTGGCGAATGCGGGAGGGGGCAGAAAAAAGCGGTGAGGATGTTACTACCTCACCGCACCGAGGGCTTTGCTGGGATGAAAACGAAAGCGGCTAGAGCCCGGAACTTCAGTCTCTTCAATATCCTGGCTCGTGAACCTAATAATTCACCTTATATAGAGGCAATTTCGGTGCCGGCATGGGAGTTTTCTTCATATTCGCCATTTCTGCCATCTTCTCAATCATTTAGCGAGGCAATCTCGGAACCCACCAAACTGCCCGTCTTCAGAAGATTGGATTTCCTTCCATTTTTTCGTATCGCTCGAACCCGCCAACCCCCACCTGCCTCTCTAACCCCAACCATCTGAATTTTTGTACTTGACAGGCAGACACTCAGGTATTATAGTGTCGAGATACTCAATAATGATGACTGCGATCTAGGAAAGACTAGGCGGCTGGAGGAGGGCAGATTAGAAGGGGGGAGCCGTGGGAGGGAATTGCGGTCAAACCCGACGCGGCGGGTCAGGCACAAACGGCCGGGGAGATGGGAGAGCTCGACTCCGACGAACCCGAGAACTGGAGACCAGCACCCGGCCTTTTTGAGCAGCGGCGGAGTTTTCCCGACGGTCGTCGCGGCCGGTGGTGATTCTCAGGACACAGAACGGACGGCATTATGAGACTGGACAAGTTTACCCTCAAAGGACAGGAAGCCATCGAGACTGCCGTCGCTCGGGCGGAGCAGACTCAGC
>JANNRD010000566.1:0-4694 GCA_031401095.1 Acidobacteriota bacterium | reverse complement strand
ACTTGAAAGGACGACTTGTCGCAATCCGAGCACGCAAATCACCTCATCAGCGAGACCAGCCCTTATCTTCTGCAGCACGCTCATAACCCGGTTGACTGGTATCCGTGGGGCCCTGAGGCACTGGAAAGAGCGCGAAGCGAGGACAAGCCAATTCTGCTAAGCATCGGCTACTCGGCCTGCCACTGGTGCCACGTCATGGAGCGGGAGTCTTTCGAAAATGAAGCGATCGCGCGCCTCATGAACGAGAACTTCATCAACATCAAGGTCGACCGCGAGGAGCGCCCGGACCTTGATACGATTTATATGAATGCCGTCCAGATGATGACCGGTCACGGCGGCTGGCCGATGACGGTCTTCCTGACACCTCAACAGATTCCATTCTATGGAGGCACCTACTTCCCGCCGGTCGACCGGCATGGCATGCCAGGCTTTCCGCGCATTCTTATTGCGCTATCCGAGGCCTACCGGACGCAGCACGATGAAGTCGTCAAGAACGCGGAAGCCGTGCTGGCTGAGCTTAAGCGTCTCAACGACGTTAAGGCAGGAGAGGGTGATCCTTCGGTTGAGCTCCTCGATCGCGCGGCAAACCAGATTATGCGGGTCTTCGATCCGGTCCACGGCGGGTTCGGTTCAAAGCCGAAGTTTCCGCCTTCGATGACCCTCACGTTTCTGCTCCGGCAACATCGGAGAACCGGCGACACCGCAATTCTTGCCGCCGTCGAGCTGACTCTCTCCCGCATGGCGAATGGCGGAATCTATGATCAGCTCGGAGGTGGGTTCCACCGGTACTCGGTCGACGAGCGTTGGTTGGTACCCCATTTCGAGAAGATGCTCTATGACAACGCCCTGCTGACACGAGTCTATCTCGATGCCTACCTCGTCACCGGGAATGAGCTCTTTCGACGCATCGCCACCGAGACTCTCGACTACGTGCGCCGCGAGATGACTGATGCCAACGGAGGGTTCTACTCGACACAGGATGCCGATAGCGAGGGGGAAGAAGGGAAGTTCTTTGTCTGGTCCCGAGCCGAGGTCGATCGGCTTCTGGGAACGGAGGACGCGAGGCTTCTTTGCCGCTACTTTGACATCTCTGCCGAGGGCAACTTTGAGGGGTTGAACATCCTTCACGTTGAGACGGACATCGACGCGGTCGCGGGATCGCTCGGGGTGGATTCAATCCGGCTGGCTGAGGCCATCAATCGGGGCCGTCAGGTCCTCCTTGAAGCGCGCGAGCAAAGGATCAAGCCGGCGCGGGACGAGAAAGTGCTGACGGCCTGGAATGGCCTCATGATGCGAAGCTTTGCAGAAGCAGCGCGCGTTCTGGACAGAGCTGATTACCGCGCTGTTGCGGTCAGGAACGCCGAGTTCCTGCTCGCCAGGTTACGGCGTGATGGCCGTCTACTTCGGACCTATAAGGGAGGGGAAAGCAAGCTTAACGGCTACCTCGAGGACTACGCCTATCTCTCTGACGGCCTACTGGCTCTTTACGAGGCGACATTTGACGTGCGTTGGTTCAAAGAGGCGAAGCAGGTTGTGGAAGCGATGATCGAGCAGTTCTGGGATGATGAAGGGGCGGGTTTTTTCTTTACTGGACGCGACCATGAGGCCTTGATCGACCGGACCAGGGACCTTTATGACAACGCGATTCCCGCCGGCAATTCTGTCGCGATACACGTCTTGCTGAGGCTGGCGATGATGACCTCGGAGGTACGCTATCGCGAGATGGCAGAGCGGAGTCTGCGACAGGTGAAGGATGTTGTACTGCGTGCGCCGAGTGCCTTCGGACATCTTCTCTGTGCCTTTGATCATCTGCTTGGTTCCGCCGTTGAGGTCGCGATCATCGGTCAGGGGGAAGCAGAAGGGGAAGAGACGAAGGCGTTGATCGATGCCGTCTTCAAGCGGTATCAGCCAAATCGCGTGGTTGCTTTGGGTCATGAGGGGGGCAGCCAGGAGGTACCTCTGCTGGAGGGGCGGAAGACGGTCGCGGGCAGGTCTGCGGCGTATGTCTGCGTCGATTTCACCTGCGAGACTCCCGTGACTGACCCGAAGCTGCTCGAAGAACAGCTCGATCGGCGCTGAGTTGCTGTCTGTTGATGGCAATGTGGCGCCCGCTGGCAATGTCGTTTAATGCAGAGACCGAAGGGGCGCAGAGACGCAAAGGATGACGACGAGGCCCGCTCCCGCTCTTGCGCCGTTGCGACTCGGCGTCAGGGTGCGCGCTCGAATCGGGGCTCCTCTCAGGAAACGGCACGACCACCAATTTTGGCGAGAAATTGACAGGGCCGTTGGATTTACATAAGATGCAGTTTTAGTTTTCATTTGTTATCTTTAGACACGCTTGCCACTGAAATAAGTAAGAGGTCGGGGAGAGAGATGCCATCATTAGGCGAGGAACTCAAAAAGGCGCGCGAGGAGCGCGGCGTCACCCTTCGCAAGATCTCGGAATCCACGCACATTGGCATGCCCTTTCTTCAGGCAATCGAGAACGATACCTACGATGCATTGCCGGGGGGTATTTTCAATCGTTCCTTCGTTCGTAAATACGCCAAACACGTCGGGCTTGATGAAGAACAGGTGGTTGCGCGCTACGATCAGCAACTTGCCGAGAAGGGTGGCGAACCGCAGAAGACGTCGGCTTCATATATCGACGGTTTTGACGAGCGCTCATCGTCAGGTCGTTTCTGGCTGCCGGCGCTGATCTTTATGATTCTTTGTGCCGGCGCTTACGCGGCTTATCAGTATTCAGTCACGACCTCTGACGCCGTCGTTGCCGAGGCGACACCGACTCCCGCACCGGCGCCGGCAGGCACGCCTCCACCAAACGAATCACCTTCACCGAACCCATTGGTCAATCCAGGAGGAGCCAGCGAATTGCGGCTTCGGATTGCGGCAACCAACGGTGACTGTTGGACGCGGATCAGGGTCGACGATCAGTCGCCACAGGAAAAGACACTACGCTCTGGTGAAGCCATCGATTTTGTCGCGAGTCAAAAGCTGACTATCGATTTGGGAAATGTCTCCGCCGTCAGCGCCGAGATTAATGGGCGGCTCATGAAGCTCGAACCCACTCAAGGAACGCGCTTCAAGAATGTTATCAGCAAGGAGAATTATCAGCAGTTTCTTCAATAGCCCGGCTCCCGCGCGGGTGGGTGCGACCGCGTGTGGATGCTCGCTCCCGCTCTCCGCCTGCGCATTCAAGTTTGTTTCTCGTTTTTTCCGCGCGTGTCACCAGCACGCGCCTTTCTGTTTATTGGGGTAATTCTGATGCTCACCGAGAATTTGATCGAGTCCCTGACGTTTGATGATGTCCTCTTGATGCCGGCCTTTTCTGAAGTGTTGCCGACAGAGACCGAGACGACGACGCGTCTGACGCGTGGGATCAGCCTCAACATTCCAGTCATGAGCGCCGCCATGGATACGGTCACCGAGAGCCCGATGGCGATTGCGATCGCGCAACAGGGAGGAATCGGTGTCATTCACAAGAACTTCCCGATCGAAGCTCAACGGGACGAGGTCGACAAGGTCAAACGCTCGGAGTCGGGGATGATCGTCGACCCGGTGACGATTACACCAGATCGATTGATCCGGGATGCCCTCGATGTCATGAGACGGTTTAAGATCTCTGGAGTCCCGATTGTTACTGTGGATGGTCTACTGGTCGGAATATTGACAAATCGGGACCTGCGTTTCGAAACGCGTCTCGATTTGCCCGTCTCGGAGGCGATGACCAAGGACAATCTGATCACGGTCCCTGTCGGTACGACCCTTCGTGAGGCAGAGGGAATTCTGCAGCGACACAAGGTCGAGAAGCTGCTTGTCGTCGATGATCACTTTCGGCTCAAGGGCCTGATCACGGTCAAGGACATTCAAAAGGCCATCAAATACCCGAATGCGGCCAAGGACGAGATCGGGCGCCTGCGCGTGGCTGCGGCGATCGGGGCGACAGGCGATTATCTTGAGCGTGCGGCCGAGCTCGTCAAGGTGCGCGTCGATGTGCTTGCGATCGATACCGCTCACGGGCATAGCTCGCGAGTGATCGAGGCCGTCCGTCAGGTGAAGCGTCGCTTTCCACAAATGCAGTTGATTGCTGGCAACGTCGCGACGGTTGAGGGGACAAAAGCGTTGATTCAGGCCGGCGCGGATGCTGTCAAATGCGGTATCGGCCCGGGAAGCATCTGTACGACGCGCATCGTCACCGGAGCCGGTGTGCCGCAAATCACGGCGATTGCTGATTGCGCGCGAGCAGCGGCCGGCTCGGGCGTGCCAATCATTGCTGACGGAGGTATCAAGTACTCTGGCGACATCACCAAGGCTATTGCAGCGGGTGCAGACACCGTCATGGTTGGATCGCTGCTTGCGGGCACGGACGAGTCTCCGGGCGAGATCATCCTTTTTCAGGGCCGCAACTTCAAAGCGTATCGTGGCATGGGATCGATTGCCGCGATGAAACAGGGAAGCAGGGACCGGTACAGCCAGGAGCGCGAAGAGACCGAGAGCAAGCTCGTTCCCGAGGGTATTGAAGGCCGGGTGACATACAAGGGCGCCCTTGCAGCTCTCATCGGACAAATGGTTGGGGGCTTGCGCGCCGGGATGGGCTATACGGGTTGCCGGGATATCAGCGAACTGCAGCAGAAGGCTCGCTTTATGAAGATCACTCCCGCGAGCCTGCGGGAATCACACGTCCACGATGTCAT
>JANNRD010000565.1:0-3669 GCA_031401095.1 Acidobacteriota bacterium | reverse complement strand
GAGGCCGAAACCAAGGAAGTAAGAGCGAAGATTGCAGAGCTGAATCAGAGCGCACCCAAGGTCGACAAAGCGTACGCTGTCGTTGATGGGCGCGTCGCTAACGCGCGGCTACATCGAAAGGGCGACCCAAAGAGCCTCGGTGATGAAGTGCCCCGTGGGTTTCTGACGATCCTCGGAGGGCAACAGGTTCCAGATGGCAATCAGAGCAGTGGCCGAGACTACCTCGCGCGATGGATTACCGATCCCGCGAATCCGCTGACCGCTCGAGTGATTGTCAATCGGATGTGGGAGTACCACTTTGGGAAAGGGATAGTCGCGACGCCAAATGACTTTGGTGCTCGCGGTCAGGTGCCGACTCATCCGGAACTTCTCGACTTCCTCGCTTCGCGTCTCATCGAGAGCAAGTGGTCGATGAAGGCGATTCATCGATTGATTGTCACGTCGCGGGCCTACCAACTCTCGAGTTCGTCGGACAAGCAGAATGCTGTCCTTGATGTCGGCAACAGCTATCTCTGGAGATTTGATCGACGCCGGCTGAGCGCGGAAGAGATTCGCGATGCCATGCTTGCTGTCAGCGGGCAGTTGGATACGACCGTCGGACTGGCGCATCCCTTTGCTCCGGAACGAGAGTGGAAATACACACAGCACAATCAGTTCTTTGGCGTTTACGAGACAAAGCGCCGAAGCGTCTATCTCATGCAGCAGCGCCTGAAGAAGCATCCTTTGATGGAAGTCTTTGACGGCCCGGACACCAACAGTTCGACCCCGTATCGCTCAGCGACCGTGACACCGGTCCAGGCGTTGTACTTGATGAATGATCCTTTCGTCCACGAGCAGGCCGACCTCTTCGCGGTGAGGGTCGGGATGGCAGTTGAAGGCCTTCCCGAACGCATCGATTTCGCTTACAAACAGGCGTTGGGGCGGCACGCCACGCCTCAGGAACAGCAGTTGGCTGTCGTCTATCTCAAGAAAATGCGGATGGATTTGAAAGAGACCAATCTCAAGGAAGAGGAATACACGCGCAAAGCGCTGGCGAGCCTCTTTCGGGTGATTTTCAGTAGCAATGAGTTCCTCTATGTCGACTAATAGCAAGTTCTCTGAAGGCGAAATTGGAGATCCCTGCACGCGACGTCAAGTTGTGCGATCCCTTTTCTGTGGATCGATCCTGATGCCGGCAGTGCTCACGCAGTTGATGGCTTCCGATGTGCGCGCCGATGAGAATTCACTCGCGCCAAAAGCACCACATTTTGCGGGTCAAGCCAAACGCGTGATCTTTCTCTATATGTCAGGTGGGGTCTCGCACGTTGATACGTTCGATCCAAAACCTCGATTGGCTGAAGAGTATCAAAAAGGGAATAGTCGATACCTGCCTGCGCAGTGGAGTTTCAAGCCGCGCGGAAAATGCGGTACTGAGGTCAGCGATCTCTTCCCGCACATCGCCGAATGTGTTGATGACATCTGCCTCATCCGTTCGATGCGCGGTGATCATAATGATCACTATCAGGCGACAATGGGCGTCCACACCGGCTCAGTGACAGTCAAACGGCCGAGCATTGGCTCGTGGGTGACCTACGGACTTGGGACAGAGAATCAGACTCTGCCAGCGTTTGTCGTCCTCGCACCCGATCTTCCCTACGCCGGCTCGCAAGTATGGGATTCAGATTTTCTGCCGGCGGTTTATCAGGGGACACGGGTGTTATCGGGCAGGGAGCCGATACCAAATCTCAACCGTCGGACGTTGACGGAGCGCATTCAGCAGGACGAGCTTCAATTGCTTGAAACGATCAATCGCAAGCATCTTGCAACCCGATCGACAGATGCCGGCCTCGCAGGAAGGCTGAAGTCGTTCGAGACGGCGTTTGGGATGCAACGTGCGATGCCCGAGGCCCTGGACTTGTCGAGGGAGACCGACGCGACCCTCAAGCTTTATGGCTTGGAGCGCGGGAGCACAAAGGGTTTCGCGTGGCAATGCTTGGTCGCTCGCAGGTTGGCGGAGCGGGGAGTGCGATTTATTGAGCTGATCGATGTCGGGGCGTCAAACAATTGGGATGCACACGGTGATATGAAGACTCACGAACCGCTCGCGCGAAATATCGATCAAGCGATCGCGGGACTGTTGCGGGACCTCAAGTCTCGCGGCATGCTCAAAGATACGCTCGTTGTCTGGACTACTGAATTTGGAAGGTCGCCGACGGCCGAAGGGACAAAGGGGCGAGGCCACTACAACAAAGCGTTTTCGTCGTGGCTCGCGGGAGCCGGTGTCAAAGGTGGACTGGCATACGGTAAGACCGATGAGTTTGGAGCGAATGTCGCTGAGAACGAAGTGCACGTCCACGATTTTCACGCGACGATACTGCACCTCCTTGGCTTCGATCACGAGAAACTGACTTACAGATATGCGGGACGCGATTTTCGCCTGACCGATGTTCACGGCAGAGTCGTCAAGGATCTGATTGCGTAAGGTCAGGACACCTCGCATACTACGGACAGAGGCTCAAGCCCGGCCCCTACGTGTGAGCGAAAATATGAAGAAACTGCTAAAGGCTGCGACCGCTTTATTGCTTGCTTACGGCCTCATGATTGCCGGCTTTTATCTCGCCATGCGCCAAAAGCCCGGTGTCTTTGGTAAGGTCATGGCCAACGCTCCCAGTGCCGTCTTTATGGTTCTTCCCTTCAAACCGATGTGGCTCAATGCGCGCCGGGGAATTCTTCGGCCAGGTGACCTGGCCCCGGATTTTGTGCTCGAGACATTTGACCATCAATCCAAGGTCCGGCTTTCCAGTTTCCGAGGTCAGAAGCCTGTCGTCCTGGTCTTCGGAAGCTACACCTGACCACCCTTTCGCCGGGAGGTTCCTGCGCTTAACAAACTCTATCAGCAGTACAAGGATCGTGTGGAGTTCTTTCTGGTCTACATCCAGGAAGCGCATCCAAGTGACGCCTGGCAAATGGCGGTCAACGAGAGAGACAATGTAGTCTACAAGGACCCGAAGGATTACGAGGAGCGTGTCGATCTCGCCAGTACCTGCTCGGTCAAGTTAGGGATTGAGTTTCCCGCATTGGTAGATAACATCGAGAACGCTACCGAGCTGGCTTACACCGCGTGGCCAGACAGACTCTACATTGTCAATGACAGCGGGCAGATCGCTTTCAAGAGCGAAGCGGGCCCGTTTGGTTTCAACACAACAATGCTGTCTCAGGCCCTGGAGCGGCAAGTTCAATCCTCTTCGCCTTCGACCGTCAGCGGCGGGGCTTCATCGCGATAGGCGTTACTCCTTCGCCTGACCGTCTCGCTGACTACAGTTTGATCTCCAAGCCCTTGTCGGTCGATCACTCTGTTCGGGTCTCCAGCCTGAACAAATCCGGGCGATGGTAGTGCCCTGATACATCGAGAGTCATTCGTTCCTTGTCGATCTGGTTGAAGTCAAGATCTGAAATCAGAATCGCTTCCTCATCAAATACCGGATCAACAATGTAGCGGCCGTTCGGACCGATCATGGCGCTTCCACCTCTCAACAGCAGGTCATCCGACCGGTCAGCAAACTCAGACGCGACCTCGAGCTGAGGTGGAAGGTCCCGGACCGACATGAGAAGTCCCGCGGCGAGGACAAAACACCGCCCTTCAAACGCGTAATGGCGGCTGGCGATCTGATGCATCCCGTGAACGGTGGG
>JANNRD010000564.1:0-24877 GCA_031401095.1 Acidobacteriota bacterium | reverse complement strand
AAGGTTCCGCCTGAAGGCGGGACTACGAACGGGCCGCTACACTCCGTTGCGACATGACTTGACATAATCGCAATCGTCTATCGCTGCACGACACTTTTAGCGCGCGAAGCCTCGCTAGCAGAGACGTGGGAGCGTCGCTCTATCCCATCAGTTCAATGGCGTCACCTTTTCGTAGCGTCCCCTCGACCAGGACTGCGCAATAGACGCCGGCCATGCCATCATGAGCGTTTGCGAGTGTCCGGATCACATCTGGATTCGCTACCCCTGTTTCTGGATCCAGTGTGATCATCTTGCAGCGCGAGTCCCGCTGCAGAATCGCGATCACGACTCTCGATCCGATGCGCACTGATCGTCCAACAAGCGCATCCTCACCGAAGCCGCCCGCAGATTTCAAGTCAACGTAGATGTTCGCCCGGAAGCGCCGCTGATCGAGCTCGATTCCGAGTTCCGTCGCAAGCTGCTTGACGGTTTGCACGGAAAAGAGCGAGACAGGGCGGCAGTCGGTCAGCGCGCGCTCGGATCGCAAAAGCGTCAGAGTGTGCGTCTCACGAATGCCTTCGCTGAGCATGCTCAGCAGCGCGGGATCATCGATTGCAAGAATCGCCCCCGATGGAGTCTCGACATCCACCATGAACGCTGTCGGATCTCCGTAGACTGGTGTTAGACCGGGTCCGATGCCCTCTGCGTCGGTTAGATTAGTGGGCTGTGCAGCCTGATCTGGATGACGGAAGCGCGGGCGGTAGCACAGCATCGCTTGTTGCTCCCGGCCCGTCAGATAGGGGAATCCTTTGGGACTCGCGGAACTCTTGACGGCGAAGACTCGATCACCATAGACGCCGGCGAAGCCGATGAATGCTTCATGCAATTCCTCACCGCGCATGCTCTTGACCGGATAGCGCCAGAGGCTATCCACTTTCCCGATGACGCTCATATTGGCTCCTGCCGGAAGAGGCCACTTGACAGGTGCCGAGCTCGGGCCCGCCATTCCCAGGGGTGGGGCACGCGCAGCCCTTGCTCACTCAGTTTTACGTTGCACATCAACAACGCCTTTCATTGATCTTCCCTCGTGCTCTGCTTTTGCTTCGCCTTTCAAGTGTCCCTCAGCGAGCGTCAATTCAAACCTGATCAGAGGCTCCGGGGTCTGAACCTCAAAGGTCACCTTGTTTCCCTCGACCTTGCCCTTCTGGATTGGCCACTGTTGACCCGCGTCGGGACCGACCGTGCCTGTAATTTCAGCACCGCTCTGTTTCAAAACCATGTGAATAACGTCGTCCACTCTCTCCCCATCCATGGTTCTGTTGAAACTCCCCGACCACTGTCCGGTCAGATCATTCGCTGCCAGCATGGCAGTTGCCAACAGCAGCACCAAACCAACCATGCCAACCAGTCTCTTCATCGCGGTCTCCTTTGTGCTTGTGATTCGAACCTGAGATCAACGATGTCGGGTTGTCCACTCCCCAGACCCTGGTGCCGCTGTGAGCCTCGCGGAAAGGCGGGAAGCCCCGGCTCTACCTGAATCCCGAAACTGTTGACGGCAAGGCCCGTCATCGTGTAGCCCCCCACCGTGAAGACGATCTCGATGAGATGTTTTGCGTTGTAGTGCTTCGCCAAAATGCCCCACGTGCGACTGCCGATAAATCATCGTGCCGTAAAGGTTCGGTACGTCTGCGGAAACCTGCGGGTTGACCAACTCACGTTGCTCGGCCGTCCATTGCTCGCGAGGGAATCGAGGCGTCGTCGCGGAGCGACGACCAGGAGTTCGGACATGTTTCTGGTGTCCCGTTGCGGTGACACCACCGACGCGTAGCGGCGTCTTGAGCTTTGCCCGGCGTTGAAACGTCCGGATCCAAGAGTGCGAACTGAAGACCGGTGCTCCACGGTCTTGCGCCGGGTGCACCGGTCTCCAGCTCGGAAACGCATCGCTCTGGGCGTCAGCCTAGAACATCAACTTCAGGGCAAGCTGTATCACCCGAGCGGACTCGCCGGTCTGGATGATCGTCTGTGTGCTCGGCGGGGCGACGTTGGCACAGCAAGTCTGACCGAACAGTGTTGACCGGAAGCTCGGCGACCCGACTGATGCATCGCGCGGGTTGTCAAAGTTCGGGTGGTTGAACGCGTTGAACATCTCACCCCGGAATTGCAGCTTGAACCGCTCGGTGAGGGAGAAATTCTTCTGTATTCCAAGATCGAAATTCCAGTAACTGGGTGCGATGAAGATATTCCGGCCCGCTCCGTTCTGTCCTGGCGCCGGAATCGCAAAACCGCTGCTGTTCGCGAAAACTACCGGCCCGATGATACCTGGGATGTCTTGCAGCTTCACCGTCGGCTCGACCCCACCGATGATGTCCGCGCGTGATTCGTGCGCGAAGTTTGAAGTCCTCACACCACTGCGAACAGAGAAGGGCTCACCCGTCATAAAGGTATAGATTCCGTTGATCGCCCACCCTCCAATAATCTGGTTGACGACAGACGGGACACCGCTCGCCAGCGCCTTGCCCTTGCCGAATGGCAGTTCATAGACACTGAAGGCCGTAAAGACGTGGGACCGATCGAAATCGGAACGCGCCTTCTCGTTGAACCACTTGCGCGCGTCAGTGGGTGTCCGCGAGTTGGTCGTTGAGAGACCGCCACCTGACGCGGCGCCAACCGGGTCGACCGACTGATCGTCGATCGATCTCGAAAAGCTGTACGACGCACCGAAGAGCAGTCCCTGTTCGAAGCGCTTGCGCAACGTCGCCTGCAACGCGTGGTAATGCGAACTGCCACCCGCGTCGATGTAGGTCACGACACCGAACTGCTGGTTGATGCGAAACTGACCGGCAGTCGTTGTCTGCTCAACACGACCGACGAAATTGCCGGCGGCATTCAGGCTGAGATCGGTTCGCGTTGTGGCTGAATTGACAAACGCCGCGTTGACGATGCCCCCGGTTACTAATGGAATCGCCGAGCCAGTGACGCCGACCGGACAGCCAGAGCCGTCTGGATTGCAGATCTTCGCGACGTTCTGCTGCATCAGCGTGAAGGAGTTGAGCAGCGAAGCATTGGCGTCGATCTGATTGCTGTCATACGCACGCTGTAATCGCGTGCCGCGACGTCCAACATACGTCACCTGCCCGACGATCCCCTTTGGCAACTCGCGCTGAACGCTCAAATTCCACTGGTGTACCGTAGGCAGTTTCAGATCCGGATCAAAAACTGAAACGGGTGCCGCGTTGCTCAACGTCACCAGCGGGAGTGTCAGTTGAGATGAAGGCTTGAACGCTGGCGCCGCCATGACGAGCGGGAAGCCCTGCGCGATTCTCAAGTCAGGCGCGACCGTGCATCCCGTCGTTGTCGTGCCCCCGAGAGTAGAGCTGCACGAACCGATAAGGCCCGGCGGACGACCCGAGACAGCGGTCACCTGAAACGACGGCAGTGCGTCATAGGCCAGGCCGTAGCCCGCACGCACCACGAACTTTGAACTATTCCGCGGACTCCACGCGATACCCAGACGCGGTCCGATGGCGAGGTTGTTACGGTTGAAGAACGTGTCGGCCTTGACGAAGGTCACGCCGCCGACCGTTTCGATCGCTTTGTTCGGCACGTAGACCTTGCCATTGACTTCGGTTGGCGCGGGATTGTACTCGAAGCGAACGCCGAAGCTGATCGACAGGTTCTGCCGGACACGCCATTCATCCTGACCGTAGAAATTGTACTGACGCAGCCGATTGCCCACGTTAAACAGGGAAACCTTTCCATCCTTGATGTAGGGCAAATAGGCATCGGATTGGATATCACCGAGAAAAACCTGTGAGAGTCGTGCGGGAATGCCGAGAACGTCGTTGATCGTCCCAAGCAGTCGCGTGTTGTCGGTGGCGTTGATCCCGGCAACGCTGCTTGACGAGAGCGCCGGCGTATTGAAGCCCGAGGGTGGGCGCACCCCGCTGCTAAAGCTGATCGCTGGCGTGACGTTGATGCCGCCTGGCTGGCCACGCCGGTCGTTGTGCTGATAGAAACGAAAGTTGAGCCCGACTGCAAACTGATGCGCGCCCTTGGCAAAACTGAAGTCGTCGACGAACTGGGGTGTCGTCACAGCTCGCTCGGTGCGCGGTGTGTTGAGGAGCGCATAGCTCGCATTGTTGAATGCGTAGCCTGGGATGTTCGGGAAATCCGGATTGGCTTCACCCTGCGTGAAAAGGAAGCGAAAGCGCGAGAAGCCCATCGTAAATGAGTTGACGTACTTGTCAGCGATCACCCATCGGTGATTGATCGCGAGGTTCTTGCTGCGGCGCTGGACTTCACCCAGCGGTGGAAAGTTCGGAAAGACCTGCGGGCGCCCGTTGAGTGGGTCTCCGCCCAACGTGTCGTAATCGGCGTGCAGCCAGCGGACATAAATGTCTTGCGTATCCGTCAGCTTATGGTCGATGCGGATCTTATACTGTGGGCCCGCGATTCTCGTCGGTGGGTTCCATAGATACGCCGCCGTGTTCAGGCCGTCGCCCGTCGCGTAGGAGTTCGGCTGGGGATAGGCTCCGAAGAGCTTGGCAATCGTCGGGTCGACGCCGATCTTCTTGGGATCGTTGACAACGAAGTTGTAACTGCCGACGCAGTTGGTATCAGTCGCGCCAGTGCAGTTACGGACGCCCTTGTCCGAGCGCAGCGCACCGGTTCGCGAATCAACCAGCAGTGGTGTGTTGCGCGTGATCGCCTGGCCGTCGATCGCGAATGGCGTTGTCGGACTGGCTACCCAGTAGCGGTAGGCACCCGCGAGAGCGCTCGGCGTGTAGATCGAAGGGACGCCGAAGGACTGGTCAATGGGTTGCGTAAACTTGATGTTCTGACCTTGCCAGCTGGCGAAGAAGTGGGTCTTGTTCTTTCTGATCGGGCCACCGGCCTCGACACCATACTGATGCATTTTGATCTCTGGCTTGAGCGTTCCCTGCGCGTTTGAGAACCAATCGCGTGAGTTCAATGCGGTGTTCCTCATGAACTCGAAGAGCGTGCCGTGATAGTCGTTCGTGCCGCGGCGAGTGGCGACCGAGATCGAAGCGCCGCTGTTTCGGCCCTCGGAGGCGGTCGCGTTGTTGGTCACGACCTTGTACTCCTGCACGTTATCGGGATTGAGCCGGTATATGTTCGAAACCGGGTTCGGCACCGATGATTCATTGGCGTCGATGCCGTCGATGGTCACGTTGAAGGCGCGATCGCGCGAGCCATTGACGTGAATGCCTGAGCCGGCGCCACCAGCCGACCGCTGCGTCACCCCAGGCTCGAGCACGATCAGCGAAAGCGGATTGCGCCCGTTGAGCGGCAGTGATTCGATCGTCTTTTGGTCGACGACGTTGCCGACCACAGCATTCGACGATTGAATTCGCTCGTACCCCCCCTGGACATTGACGACTTCCGACGCCTGGCCGACCTCAAGACGGGCATCGACGACCAGTGGTGTGCCCACTTCGAGCACGTTGCCAGTCTTGTTGGTTGTCTTGAAACCTGATGCCTCGACGCTGATGGTGTAGACGCCGGAGGGAAGCGAGGGGAACCCGTAGAGACCGGCGCCGCTCGTGGTCTGTGTGTAAGTCGCGCCGGTCGCCTCGTCTTTGGCCTGTACCTTGGCGCCAGGCAAGACCGCGCCACTAGCGTCGGTGACCGTCCCGCTGATGCGCGAAGAGCTGGTTTGCGCCAGCGCGACGTTCGCAAACGGCAGGCAAACGATGATGCTCAGTAAGACCAGGGTCCTCTTCATGTTGTCTCCTTTATTCTCGCCCATCTGAATCGACAGGCGACTCAAACACCAGCCCAACCGAACTAGATTGGAAAGAAATCCACTAGATTGCTTGGGCGGCAAAACCTAATGCAAATGAGTCAAGTGTTTTGAGGCCGCTTCAGTAGCTGTCCTCGCATCGTTACCACAGCGAGTGTAGCGGCCCGTTCGTAGTTCTATGAAAGGGGCTGTCAAGAACAAACACCTCTCCTGACGTGGCGGCAGTAGAGGTTCTCTGACAGCCAGCCCCGCGACAATCTCGATGATCGGTCGCCCCTCCTCCACAGCCCGACGGACTCAACTGCGTTTTTGACAAGTCTCGATCCAGTGCCTGAGTTGCTCGTTACGTTGGTCAAAATTGCCAACCATGGTTCTATCTGTGACTCGAGGCCAATAGCAATCTCTGGTTGTGCGCGGGGGCCTATTGTACCGCTAGATCCTCAAGGGATAATCTACGAACTTGAGACTCTCCCGCGACCTGCTCGCACAATCGTAGACCGATTGCGAGCGCAGCTGTTTGTCAAAGCCCATCTCGTGTGGTCTGGAGGCTGCAGATCAATTGCTATTCAGCAACCAGACCCGTTTTTGCAGGGTCGAACTCCTCTCCTGATTTCCAGATCTTGAGTGTGATCGCCGCCAGCTTGCGCGCCAGCGATAGGCGGACCAGTTCCGGTCGTTGCCCTTTCTCTACTCGCATCTGGTAGTACTGCCTAAATGGCTCCTGGCGTATGGCCGTCGTAGCCGCGCTCTTAAACACCTGTTTGAGCTGTCGATTGTGATTCCAATTCAGACCTCGCGTCCCGAAGTTCTTCTTCTGCTTGACCAGACTGCCGTTAAGCATCTGATAGTCCGCGCTCGTTCGTGTGATCACGGCCAGCCCGCAGTAGGGCCAGAATTGCCTTTTGGTTCGGAACCGATGTGGGGTCCCAACCACGGCGAGCAACTGTGCCACACGCACTGGCCCGATGGCTGGCAAGCCAATCAAAATCCGATAGTCTGGATGCCGGCGAGCTTCCTCGATCATTCGTCTTTTCGCCGTTTGCCGCAGCTCCTGGATCGCCTCCATCTGGGTGAATAAGGACGTCGCACGAAAGCACGCCCCTGGCTCAGTGAGTCTCTCGAGCCACTCACAGCGTTGGCTGCTTCGATAGATGGCTCGTCCGCTGCATTCGATCCCGCGCCCTCGATAGAGCGCTTTGAGCCGATTCATTGCTCGCGTCGCATCACTCACCAGATTCTCATAGGCCCGCACCAGCTCCTTGATTTCTCGCTGTGCCTGATCACCCTTGTAGACGCTTTTGATTGCATCCAAACGCAGCAGATACGCCAGCGAATATGCATCTCCCGTATCGGATTTATTCCCAGCCCCGATTAGCTTGTTGTGCCGCGGTTCGCAGACAAAGAGTTCTGAAACCAATGGCTTGATCAGTTGATAGAGCCAGGCTGAGTGCGTACCCTCTTCAAAAACCACTTTCACTGTCCCACTCAGCATTTCAAAGAACGCGCGAATCGACTCGGCCTTCGTCGGGATGATCGATTCCATATCGCGTTGCCCCGATTCGTTCAAAACCACAATCACAATGGTTGATTTGTGGACATCCATGCCTACATACTTCATTCTATTCATAGGACGCTCCTTCCTGTTCGTAATCTCGAGTTTCGTACCTTAAAGATTACTACCAGCGGGGCGTCCTTTCATATTACGTACCGCCTTCAGGCGGAAGCTTTCGCTTTCGAGACATTCCGCCTGAAGGCGGTACTACGAACGAGCACTGACCACTGCTCATTTCGCCTTGGCAAAATCCGCGGCGATCCGATCACCGGCGATCAACCCCTCGAGGACCAGGACCTCGACGCCATTCGAGTCTCCGATCTTGACGAGCCGCTCCACCCAACCCTGTTCGGTCTTGAGTTTGACAAGAGAACCATCGATGGTTGCTCGCACGGACCTCAGCGGAATTGCCAGACTATTCGCGATCGAGGCTGTTTCGATCTTTGTTCTTGCACTCATTCCGGGACGCATGATCGACGTGTCCAGATTGTCGAGCGTGATTTGCGCGTCGAGTATCTTGTTCGGAATATCCCAGGACTTTGGCCTTACGAGGGTGCCGATCTTCTTTACGGCACCTGGATAAGTTTTGCCCGGGAAGGCATCGATCGTGATCTCCACGCGCTGGCCAACCTTGATCCTTCCGATGTCGACCTCAGGGATAAAGGACTCGGCGATGATCGTGCTGAGATCGGGAATCTCAAGAATCGCCTGACTTCCCCAGATAGTTTCTCCAACCTGAAAGCGCTCGCCATTCCACTTTGTCTTGTAGATAATGACGCCCTCACGGTCGGCTTTCGTCTGGAACGTCTCCATCCCGCGCTCGATGCTATCCACCCGGTTCTGAGACCGCCCTTTCCTTGTAGCGATGATCGAATAAGTGGCCTCGCTCGATCTCTTGTGCCAGGCGATCCGCTCGTTGAGTGCCTCGACCTCAGTACGCGCCTGCTCAAACGCAAGGCGATCCCTCTCGACATCAATGGGAACATCAAACTGGGAATCAGGTGATTGCTTGAGCTTGAGCTTCTCGTAGTTGTTCTCTGCCGCAGCCAGCCTGCTCCGCAGACCCTGTACCTCGAGGTCGATTTGGGCCCGAGTCCTCTCGAGCTCCTTGTTCGCCTGCTCGAGCTCAGTTTGAAAACGCTGTAGGTCATCTCTGATTTTTTGTGCGTCGAACTCTATCAACTGGTCGCCGACCGCCACGCGCTTACCTTCCGGAACAAGATTGATGATCTGAAACTGCCAGTAGTTCGCAAACTGTGGTGGCGTGCCGAATTCCCGTACCGAAGTCGCGCGGAGCAGTGCTTTTGCGTCGACGCTGAAGCTCATTGTCTTCGGCGAAACAACCAGGAAGTCACCCGTCGTGGTCACCTGCGGAAAGAGGCTGGCGAGTCTTCCTGGGAAAGGTAGCCAGATAACTGCTGCGAGGGCGAGGAGCGTCGCAACCACGAGAGTCACTGAGAAGCGGAAGCGTCTGGAGGTCACATTCCGGGACGGCTCAGTTTTAACTTTTCCTTCCGCCAGGTTTTCCATGTTGTTTCAACCGGAGGGGCAGGGACAAGCCCTGCGCCTACTTGACTCTGATCCGGTCGCCTTCCTTGAGAGCGCCGTTCTCTGCGACGAGGTAGTGCAGGGCATCGGCGCCAAGGATCGTGACCGCTACCTCTCGCCGCACATCCGCTGCCTCCAGCCGCCACACCTTGGCTGCATCTCGATCGAACCTGACGGCTGAGCGCGGTACCAGCAACTGCGGCTGTGTCTCCGAGACAGCGATCGCAACCTGCGCCGACATGCCGGGCTTCATGATCTCAGTGACTGTCCGATCGAGCCTAATGCTGACGCGAAAGATCCGCGCCTGAGCGTTGCGGCTGGCTTTCAATGCTGTTTGCGATATCTCTCTGACCTCGCCGGTGATGACGGTCGCCGGATAACTATCGAGCTTGATTTCCGCCTTGTGGCCAACCGAGAGTTTTGGGCCATCGACTTCATTCACCGGCGCGACCACTTCCATCTCAGTCAGATCGGGAAGTGTGACGATCGAAAATCCTCCCCAGACCATATCGCCAATCTGGATCTTCCTTCGTTCGTTCCAGTGATCGCTGTAGATCACCATCCCGTCGGCTGGCGCTTCGAGTCTCATGCCTTTCAAACCGGAGGTCGCACGCTCGACCTGGACCGCGAGTCTCTCTCGATCGATCTTCTTGACCTCGAGATCCGCAGCCTGCTCCTTCTTCTTCTGTTCGATCTTGCTCAACTGATTCTCGTATTCAGTGCGCGTCTTTTCGAGAACGAGCTGCGCATCCTGATATTCGCGACGCGCGAGCACTTCGGCAGGGACCTTCGCTTTCAGCTTGGCTTGCTCGTAAGCCAGCTCAAGCTTGCTCAGCTCAACCCGCATATCACGCAGTGTCGATTCCTGGAGAGCGGCTGTCCTGTCAATCTCGCTGTCAGCCGCAATAATCCTCTCCTCGTTATCCTTGATCCTTGTCAGGAGAGTTGTGCTGTCAAGCTCGACAACGCGTTCTCCAGCCTTGACGAGCGTGCCTTCAGGGGGCAAATAGACGATCTTCGCTTCATCAGAGGCAGTCGCGTAAACCGTTCGTGATCGGACAGCGCGAAGGTCGCCATCAAGGAGAAGCGTCTTCTTGATCGAACCACGCCGGACATCGATCGCCATCAGGCGACCTGTCGACGCTGAGTGGGCTGAAGTCCCCCGCTCGGCGGAGGGCAACCTGCCCAGAACGACCACGAGAATCGGGACGATCAGAATGAGCAGCAAGAGGATTCCGATTGTCAGACGGAGGCCGTTTCGACGCCGCCCCGGCGTTTTCCATATGTAGGCGGACACTTGATTCTCTACCCCCGAAAGGACATTGGTTCGATCCTTCAAACGTTGAGAGGAGGCCAATGTTCCCCTTCCTGCGCGGCGGACCATGGATGGAGAGATCGAAAGACGCAGACTCTCTGGCGGCAGGTGGCTCTCAGAGTCATTTCAGCCTCGACGCGGAGCTTTCTGACAGTAGAAAACTGCACCACTAACCTAAATTACTTGTCATCTCAACATCTACCTCAGCAGCTCGCAACTCAAGATCGATGCGATCACCATATCGCAGATCGGGAATGAAGTGCGAGAGAACCTCAATCACCGAGCCGCTCTGATGATGACGAGCCTTTGTTTCGGGATGCGGATAGTAGACCCAGCCATTGTATTTCACTCCGCGGACGCCAAGTCGGCACTGAGAGAATGAAAAGTCCTCGGCCGGATGATCTGAAGTCCAGCGGACAGCAGGAAAATGCAGCTCCGGCTGTCGGAGCTTGAAGGTATGAGGAGCGATCGAGATATTCAGCGTGCCGCTGAAATACGAGCTAAGATCGAGGCCCCGCTCCTTGAAAAAAGGGGCCTGCATTTCAATCGTCCCTCGCGGGTAATGCTCCGATTGGCGCGATGCGACTTGATGACCCGGCACCAACTCACCAGCTACAAGTACCCAGTCGCCTTCCACCATCTCCCTTTCTTTGATCGCTTCCTTTGTCGAGGTGGCTGGGCTCACTTTCCAGATCGCTCGCCGACGATCTGTTCGTGATAGCGCTTCTCCCATGACGCGATGTAGTTGCGATATCCCTCGGGGTCGACGAATGGATTCGCTGACCCTTTGCCGAGGCGGCTGACCTTTGCCTCCATATCGAAGAACGGCGCGTGAGGGCCGAGGAACACATCGCAATGAAGTGATTTGAGAATCTCAAAGGATTTGGCGTAGGCCTCAGAGATGCCGGGCCACGTCGGGTTGTTCACCATGCGAACGCCGGGGTTGATGGACATACTACCCGCAAAGACGACGTCGTACTTCCTGCCGTTCGCCTCGGTCGTTGTCGTCCAGGTAGTGTTGCCCTCGGTGTGACCAGGAGTCAGATGAGCTGTCAGAACAACATTACCAAGACGAACGAGATCTCCATCTTTGATGATCCGGTCAACCTTGACGGGTTTGTAGGTCTCAAGCGGATGGAACCCCTTCTTCCCGCCGCTCTCGAGAACGCTGGCATCGGCTGCGCTGGCGAAAACCTGTGCTCCGGTGATCTTTTTCATGTCGGCGTGTCCCGCAACATGATCGAAATGCGCGTGACCCGAGAGAATAATCCTGATATCGGTCAGCTTGAATCCAAGCGCCGCGATATTCGAACGAACGATCGGCGCCGACTCCTGCAGCCC
The DNA here is from genome assembly GCA_031401095.1 of Acidobacteriota bacterium. Lineage (GTDB taxonomy): Bacteria > Acidobacteriota > Blastocatellia > RBC074 > RBC074 > JANNRD01. The sequence continues at coordinate 13,378 of JANNRD010000564.1, read as the reverse complement.
CGTATCGATCAGGATGTGTCCGGATGGAGTCGTCAGCAAGAAGCACGCGAGATTGCTCGTTCCAACATAGTGAATATTGCTCATGAGGCGAAAAGGCTTGAACGGCTGATTCCAGGCCTCGATCATCGCGCGCAATTCCGCATCCTGACCTTGCAATGAGGTTGGCACTATCGAGACAACCAGCAACAGCGCACCGCAAAGACGTACAACTGGGTTCATTAGTCTGCCTTTCGTCTTAACAAGCCCCCCAACAAGCCCAACGATCAATGGGCTCGCGACGCCCCGGTCAATGGGTCGGCTCTCCAAGCATCAAGTCTATTCGCCTTGCTAGTTCCGCTTCAGAGAGGCGAGTTGGAGAATAGAATCGGACGATTCCCTTGCGATCGATGAGCACGAATGTCGGTGTTGCTGAAGCCCCGTATCGCACCATCGTCTCGGTATCAATCGGCACGGCAACACCATCGAGCCCGGCATAGGACTCAACCCAAACCTTCTCCATGTGACGTTTCTCTTCTTGAGGGGTCGCCGCTTTGTCCTGGGCGCCGGTTCCGTAGAAGCGAGTCGGCGCCACAACCATGAGGCCCTGCGAGCGATACCTTTGCAGCACTCTCACCAACGAGGCTACCTGAGCCTTGCAGTCGCCACACCAGTGCGCCCAAAGAAAGAGAACGACCGGTTTGCCTTTGAGATCGGCGAGTCGGGACGGTTGTGAGCCGATGAAGTTCGCGATGTTGAGCTCCGGAGCCGGTTGGCCTTCGAGTGAGAGCAGGTTGACGTTCTTCCGGATGCGGGCGCGCAGACCGTTGTCAGTGGCGCGGGCGAATTCCTCCTCAAGAAAGCGAATCGCTGTCCCGCGACCTTCGCGTGCGGCCAGGAGTCGGCCTTCAATCTCGATCGCCGCTCCGAAGGGGGCGAGTAACTCTGGTTTCTCCTGCGGAATCTCGCGTCGAAGTTCGGCGACATAGACAGCAGCCAGATCGGGTCGATGCAGCATCTCCGCGCCGCGGGCGAGCCAGCCGACCGCATCGAGGTACTCGGCATCGACGCCATTCTTCTTCTTGTAGTCTTCAACTGCGGCGGCGGCGCTCGCGAGATCTCCTGCGGAGAGCTTCGACCTCACTCCCCTCACGAGTTCAGCGGCATTGACGTTGATGAAGCTGACCGTCAGGATGAGTGACAACCAGATGAAAGTGGATCTTCTGCGCAACGTGGCCTCCTTTGCAGCTCTGGGCTATCTGGTCGTGATCCTCACTTTTGACGTGAATACTCCGCGCGCACCGCAAGCTCGTCAACACCCTCGGGTGAGCAATTGTGCATGACCATCAGCAGTTCGGTCTCAGAGGTCTGTGTGATTGTGATACGCCAGCCCCAATCCGGATCCGGCGGGGCCTCATAGAATCCTTTGAGAGCAATAACCCCCTCGTCATTGATGGTACCCTCGCAAGACAATATCTTCGCGCTCATATGCCAGGAATCGATCCAGGCGGCTGTCGCAACCTGCTGACCGTCGTCGTAGCCCAGTACGATCAGTCCTTCCTGGGGCACGTTCCCGTGGCTCCACGTGTATCTGAACATGAGAAACTTGCCCATCGCGACAACTGCAACCGCGAGATGAGAGGGAGACGTGCTATCGGGAGCGTAGCTCTCTCCAAGCCTGAGGAGCTTGGTTCCCGTCCACTCCCCAGTCAGCCGGTCTTTGATCTCAGCCAAACCCATATTCTACATTTTCCCCTTAGTTACCAAGTCGATACAGGTGCGTCAGACTTCTGACAAAGATCGAGCTGTCTGAGACTGCCATGGAGGCCAGTGTCTGGCCATCGAGAGCGTTGGTTGCCAGCACCTTGAGCTGTTTCCCGGGTTCGATGACAACGGACTCCCCTTCCTCGCTGAGGAAGTATATTCGGCCGTCAGCGAAGATCGGAGAGGCCGAGTGATTCCCTCCGATCCGCGTGCGCCAGCGCTCGACCCCGGTCTTCGCGTCGAGACAACTCGCAATGCCATTGTCGCTGATAAGATACAACTCCTCACCAACAAGTAGTGGGGAGGGCGTCAACGGGACGCCCCGATTCGTACTCCAGGCAACGTGCGACTTCGTAATGTCCCCGCGTCCATCCAACCGCACTGAAAGCAACGAGGGCTGCTGAAATCCAGTACAGATGTACACCATTCCGTGGCCAAAGACAGGTCGCGGCACATTGGAGAAGCCATCGCCATAATTGACGCGCCAGATTTCCTTGCCTGTCCGCGGTTCGTAAGCAATCGCGCGAAAGGAACCTGGACTTATCACCTGGTCGCCTGTGGGCAGACGGACGATGAGCGGTGTCGTGTACGCCTGGTATCCCTCGCGAGATTTCTTCCAGCGCACCTTGCCAGTGAGCTTGTCGAGCGCGACGACAAACTGCGCCTCCTGACCATCACAACTGACGATCAGAAGGTCGTCATAAACGACTGGAGAACCACCCGGGCCGTGTTGCGCGTGCGAGTACTCGAGGCGGGTCTTCCAGACGATCTCGCCACCCTGCGTCAGACAAGCAGTTCCGTATGCACCAAAGTGGAGGTATACGCGATCGCCTTCGAGCACCGGAGTTGGTGAGGCCTGGCTGTTCTTGGCGTTTATTTGACCGACATCCTTGAGGCGAAACACCTCGACGTTCTGCAGGATCGCGCCTGTACCTCGATCGACGCAGATCGCCCGCAAGGATTTACCTTCATCGGTTGCAGTCGTCAGCCAGATGCGATCACCCTGAATTGCCGGCGAGGACCATCCTCTTCCCGGAAGGGCGACTTTCCATCTGACGTTGCGTGTCTCGCTCCAGACCAGTGGAAGACCTCGTTCACCTGAAATACCCTGCCCCGTGGGTCCACGGAACTCAGGCCAGTCCTCGACGAGAACAGGCATCAGTAAGAGCAGAGCAAGGAGCACTCTCATCTCGGCATCCTCTTCGCTCGACGCGAATGCTACTGGCCAAACTGTCTCAAGTGATGATCGATGTGCTTGTACATGAGCACGCCCCAGCTCACTTCGTCCAACTTGCCGAATGCGGGGTGCGCCGGCCACGGAGCTGGACCGTGACGTTCACCAAAACCCCTCATGAGATGGTTGATCGCCTCGCGCTCTTCGTCGATCGACTGAGGCGGCCGAGCCACCAACTCCGGCGCGGTCGGCGCGCCCTTAGGGAAGGGTAGCCAATAGATGATCAGTTGCTTGAGGGGCCAGAAGCGCAATGGCGTGTTCTTCGGCTCAACTTTCAGTTCACCCAGAGCCATGCGCAGCCCGTCCGCCACGTGAGCCAGCATCTGCTGACAACTGAATCGGCCCCAGAGAGCCTGTTTGCTTGCGTCAAGACCCACTAGTCTGACAGTGAGTCCATCTATCGTTGCTTTGTCGCGAAGTGTTTGCATGACATTTCTCGGTAATGAAGGTCGTTATTCTGCTCCTCAAAGAGCGCATCGTCGCGCCCGCTTCGACCATCTGCTAAGCAAGCCCGTCAGCGTTGTCGACGTGCAAGTGAATGGTGACACCGGTTCCGCCAAATGCCAACGGGCTCTGGACACTCATCCGCCAACATCAACCTCAACGGGCGGTAGTGGGGCCCAGTCCTGGTTGCATGCCCGATCCGGCCTCCCGGCTTGGTAAGGCGGAGAACTCCATCGCCGCGTCGGCATCTCGCACCCACAAGTAGGGAAAGACTTCGTGTGTTGAAGCTCTCGCTTCGGACCCCGCTCTTGTTGACTCTTTGCTCATCGTCATCGTCATCACCCTCTTCTAGGGGGATTCTCCTACATGATAGGCGGGCTGCACTATAGCGCGCGAGATCGAGGGCTGTAGCAAGTCGCCCAATCTGCGCAGCTTTCTTATTGCTCGGGATGAGCAGTCTCCTTATCATCTGGGTGGCATGAGAATCAGAAGCGTCCATAGAATGGCAGGGATCGTGATGCTGTTGCCCTTTCTCGGGTGGGCAGTGACGGGGATGATCTTCTTTGTCAAACCCGGTTATGCTGGAGCTTACGAGATCCTGACTGCGAAGACATACCCGCTGGAAAAGACGGTCTCGATCGCGCCAAATCCCGCTTGGCGTGAATTCCGTTGTTTGAGGACCGTGTTGGGAGACCATCTGATCGCGCGCACTGACCATGGATGGGTACATCTCAATCCAGAGAACGTGCAACCAAGGGCCGTTCCTTCCGCGGATGAAGTGAGGATGCTTATGACCGATGCGATCTCGGTCAATCCGAAAAGGTATGGACACATTATCAGCGTCGTCGAGGGGTTGGCTCGCACTGATACCAACATTGAGATCAGGCTGGATTGGAAGAGCCTGACACTCCAGCAGAGGGGCGGTGACACAGACCTGCTCGATCTGTTCTATAAGATTCACTATCTTCAGTGGACCGGAATTGCTCTCGTGGATAAGGTCCTTGGTTTCACCGGGCTAGTGTTGGTGTTGGTGTTGACTGCTCTTGGTGCAAGGCTGGCTATCAGACCAGGTAAGCACGGGTAGATGAATGACGAAGCACCTCATGCTTCGGAATTGCTTGTCGCTACTAGGGACTTGCGATGAGAAAGACTTACACTAGACGACGATGGCCGACTCGGCTGCGCTCTCGAGACGACGATCGCTACCGAGCAAGATGAGGTCTATTTGGGCTCTCCGAGAGGAACCGGTGTGGGCATTCTCGAGTTGTTGGAATGGCAGTGGGGCGGGTACTCGGGCTATCACCGCTCGCGCACGAACTTGCTCATTCACATAGCTGTCGTGCCGCTCTTCCTGGTGGGCAATGTCGGACTCATCGTCGCGATCGTCGAACACTCGGCGACCTTCGGTCTGGTCTCGCTGATCGCAATGATCGTCTCCGTCGCTCTCCAGGGTCGCGGTCATCGGGGGGAGGAAGTGCCGGCGGAACCCTTCACCAGCGCCGCCAATGCGATCTCTCGCATCTTTCTCGAGCAGTGGGTTACATTCCCGAGGTTCGTCCTTTCCGGAGGCTGGCTTCGTGCACTGCGCAAGCAGACGCCGTAACACTCCGGTCAGAATTGGCGCAAGGCTGGCCATCAGACCGGCTAAGCCCAGTTAGCGCTCCGGCGCACCCCTCATCGCGATGCGCTCCTCGCCAAGAGCACATGCAGAAACAGATGTTCGTTTCTCGAACATATCCAAACATAATCCTTAACCAACCCGCCGCCACTTGCGCACGATTTTGTCTTTCTGGAAGAGCGTAAAAAACAGCCCGTCATACTCGCGCCGGTCATCGCCCTCTCCCTCGACAACTACTTTGCTACCTTGCCGGCTGATCTTAAACGATCGCATCTGCCGCGCTGGCTGCGTGACGGTCACTTTCGCAGGACCGCCGACCGGACCGGTCGATGTCTCCATCCGGTCGTAGCGGTAACTCCACATGCTCTCGTCCATCTGGTAAGTCCCGTAGCCAACCGTCGAGATTGCATTGGCGCCATCATTCCGATGGAGAACAAAGAGCACAACACCATCACGATTCGACCAGCGACCGTCAGCTTGTGGTGGTTTCAAAACCTCACCATTGACGTGCCATTCCTCGAGTTGCCACGTGCCTTCGATCACCGACCGATTCGTGACGGAGGATCTGCTCTGCACCGAGGCATCCGCTGGTCGATCAAACCTGGCGGTGAGCATCCCCATGAGGACTGCGAAGACAATCAAACGCCTGCAAAAGTGTCGCGGTAGGCCGGTCGTTCTGTTTCTCATTTGCGTCGCCTCCATTCAACTCTGCGGACTACCGGAGTAAGAGTCGCGAAGCAGGGCGCGGTCAGGCCGGGCGTCGTGGCCGCTGCTTCGCTGAGATCGATTTGATGACGAGTCGGTTGGGTTGTGTCGCATCTATCTGCTTACCTGAACGCGCGACGGCCTTCGACATGAGTGTCTTGACTCCTCGCGAGTCCAGCGTCTTAAGGTCCTTAAGCACGATATGGCGCACGACCTTTCCGCTTCCCTGCAGCAGATGATCCGGATCGGGCAGTCCGACACCTTGCAGAAAAAAGAGACTAATCCATCGCGGAAAAACCGCGATCGAGAAGATCGCCTCCGAAGTCCGCTCGGTGGGGCCAAAGCCGATAGCGAGTGCGTTGTAATTGTCGTAAACCAACTCGATCGCTCCCGGCAGCCTCGCACGCATCTTCACCAGGACTTCGTGTGTCTGACTCGCGATTCCGGGTGTAAACTTCGCGATAAAGGTAGCGAGCTGTTTTTCAGGAGACATCTAACTTTGCCCTTGAAGAGAGACAGGCGCAGCAAGACTGAATAAGCGGAACGAACGGAAGAAGCCAGAAGCTCTTTCCGTTCGTTCCGCCATTTCCGAATGTGTCCTTCTCTCTTCTTACTGCTTGTTGAGTGCGGTCAAGCGAGCGGAGAGGCGGCCCGAGTCGTGGCAAGTCATGCAACTGATGCTCGTCTTCGCAGCCGATTCCGGGTTGCTCTTCCATTTCCTGGCTACCGTCTCGTACGGCGTCCCAGGGAGCAACTCGATGATCTTGTCGACGTACTGCGCTGTCTCCGCAGTCCGACCGGTTCGTTGCGATGATTGAGCGAGTCCGCCAAGGAGTTCACCACGGATGTGAACAGGCAGCTTGTCCACCATCGGCGCCTGGAGCTTCCAAAGTATCTGGTAGGCATCGTAAGCCTGCGACCACGCCGCGGCGCGGTTCTCCGGCGGAAGCTGATCGGCAAAGAAGCCAAAGCTGCCACCGACTACTGCTGCCACTCCCCCGCCTTGTGGATCGAGCTTACGTGCTTCAGCGAACTGTTCGAGCGCCGCCTTGTAGCTCTTCTGAAACTCTTCACTGCGTTTCTCATCAAGGGCGCGTATGGCTCGGTAAAGTTGCGTGCCACCTTTCCAGGCCAGCAGATCCGGCTTGAACTCAGGGCGCTGATCGAGAAGCAGGTTAATGTTCTTCTCCCCTCGCGCAAACCGCCCCATATCACCGGTCATAAAGCCCGCGAAGACGTCCTCACGAACGAGCGTGTGGATCGTCAACCGGGTGTCCGCAAGTGGTGGCTCCGGCGACTGCGCCAGGGCTATCGTCGCCAGGACGATGACAAGAAGCACTCTGCTCATGGTATTCATATGCTGGTTTCACCTCGAAGTCGAAGGGTTGCAAAAGGAGATAGCTCTCTTCCGATTGATCGCTATCAAAGTCTCAAAGTGTTCGCGACCTGCCATGAGCCGCCTCTGCAGTCGCCAGCCGTGTTCGCCGCATCAGACAATTGCGGTCCACGCCTGCTTCGCTGAATTATCGTCGCGAGTCTAACATACGAACGAGGCAAGCCGACAAGTTCCGTCCGATGTGCGTTCAAGCTAAAGCCGAGCCCTAAAGATAGGCACCGCAGGTTGTTCAATTTGGCAAATTGGGCATGACCTATCGCTTTTGCGTGCGCCTCGAGGTGCGCGCAAAATACTCGAGGGCGGTTCGCGTCTTGGTTTCCTGTCCGCCGTGCGGATCAAGCCCGAGTTGACGTAAATGGCCTTCAAACTGTTTTTGCGCTTCGGCTGCCCGTTGAGGTTTGACCTTGATTGAAACTTCAAGGAGGTCCTCACCATCAGGGAGGCGCCACTCTTCGGAAGTCAGTTCATATGGAAATCCCTCATGGACGGAGGTCCAGCAGAGGACTCTGATCGGCCCCAGCGGTTTCAGCAGCTCGAAATCGACGGGTTGCGGGGACATCTCTGCCAGAAACCGCAATTGCAAATCAGAGAACAACTCCTGCACGGGTCGCTTGCCGTCAGCAACGTCGTCGATCTCAGCTCGTTTGCGCTTCCGAGTCAGCGACGCTGAGAGGACGGCTCGCTTGCCCGACTGGTCGGCTTCCATCTTAAAGCCCGCAACACGGTCCCAGCTCTTCGGGATATTCCCAGGTACGACCGGGCGAATCTTAACTGTTGTATCGTCATCGTCACCCTTCACGAGTCGAGCCCGAAGAACGATGCCGGCATCGAAGAGTCGCAGTGTCGATGTATCATAAAAGTAGATGACACGAACTTCGGCAGAGTCCTCATCGAGTTTGAGTGCTCTCAGAGCCTGGAGCTCCTGGTCCGGACGGACGGTCACTTTGATCTCGACTGCGTCCACAGTGTCAGAGCGCGACGCAGCGTCGCCCTTCTTTGACCTGCTACGTTCCGCTGTCATGAACCTCCATCTTCTGCAGACGAATCGCTGACAGGGTCTTCTCACCAACGACGACGGTCACTGGATAGGCGTAGTGCAACTCGTCACCGCGCCAGTGCGCGCTGACACCGAGACGATCCAACCCAACATCCTCTCCAAGGAGCTTGCGGATCTTGTCATCGTCACCGGCCGTTGGAAACGAAGTTGCAAGTTGCTGCTCCATCTCCATCTCCATTCTGTAAAACGCAAAGCGCAGATTCTCGATCCTCGCCCGACTGAGCAGTTGATCCAGCTCTTCGAAAGTCAGAGCGCGCGAGTGCGAAGGGTCAAGCAGCTTCTCGAACTGATTGTATGCATCGATTCGATCCCCAGGAAGTACGGCATCTGCAATCAGAATCTGCCCACCTGGGCGACACACTCGGACCATCTCAGAGATGACCCGTTGCGGGTTCAGAAGATGATGAAAGGCATAACGGCTGACAAGAATCGAGAAACTGTCATCAGCAAACGGCAGCATTTCGATGTCGCCCTGCTGCCACGAGAGATTCGTCAAACCTCGCTCACGGGAGAGTCGTCGCGCCTCGTCCAACATTGCCGGTGTTATGTCGATCCCGGTGACCTGGCTTGCAAATGGGGCGAATGCGCGCGCGACGATGCCAGATCCACAGGCCACGTCGAGAACCGTATCCTCGTGGGACACTCCCGTCATGCTGATCAGCAGGCGAAGCGATTCCTCGTGGTTATGTCCGGGCATCTGCGAGAAGTGCGTCGCCTGTCTGGTAAACTGCGCGACCACGGATTCGTGGTGGGTACCCATGAGTCTCTCGCTCCAGAAGAGAGATAACGGAACAGACGGAAAGAACGGAACAGACGGAAGAAGAATCGGGGCTTAACCCAGGTTCATCCGTCTGTTCCGTTCTTTCCGTCTGTTCCGTTATCCTCTTCCCTCTTCCCCTTCTATGCCGGCGCCGGATTTCCTCCCGTGATCGGTGGAAGTATCGGGTTGAGCATCGGTTCTTTGTCGGCTGGCCTTGGGCCTTCCGGTTGTGTCAATCGCGGCGGCGGCAAAGGTTCCTCCAGCGGCAACCCGGCAACTACTCGACGAATCTGGATCGCATCAAGCGATTCACGCTCAAGCAACGTCTGAGCCAATCGCTCCACCGCATCACGGTTCTCAAGGACGAGCCGGCGCGCTCGCTCGTACTGCTCCAGTACTATCCGCTTGACCTCCTGATCAATCTTGATTGCCGTGTCTTCGCTGTAGTCCTGGTGCTGGGCAATCTCGCGACCGAGGAATATCTGCTCTTCCTTCTTGCCATAGGTGAGCGGCCCAAGATTCGACATGCCGAATTCGCAGACCATCTTGCGTCCAAGCTCAGTGGCGCGCTCGATGTCATTCGAAGCACCCGTCGTGATCTTGCCGAGAAAGACGTCCTCGGCAATCCGGCCACCCATGAGGATCGCGATCGACCCTTCGATATACTCCCGCGAATGGGTATAGCGATCGCCTTCGGGCAACTGCTGTGTCAAACCGAGCGCCATCCCGCGAGGAATGATTGTCACCTTGTGCACCGGATCTGCGCTCGGCACCTTCAGGCCAACAATCGTATGACCCGATTCGTGATAGGCCGTCGTCTTCTTCTCTTCATCCGACATGACGGCTGACTTGCGCTCGGAGCCCATGAGGACTTTGTCCTTCGCCCACTCGAAGTCACCCATGGCGACGACCTTCTTGCTGTATCGCGCAGCATTGAGGGCTGCCTCATTGACGAGATTCGCCAGGTCGGCACCAGTAAACCCCGGTGTCCCACGTGCAATGACTGAGATATCGACATCATCACTAAGTGGAATCTTACGGGTGTGGACCGCAAGAATACCCTCGCGACCCCTCACGTCCGGTCGGTGGACGATCACTCGCCGGTCAAAGCGGCCCGGCCGTAACAATGCCGGATCAAGTACATCTGGACGATTGGTTGAGGCGACAAGGATCACCCCATCATTGGATTCAAAGCCATCCATCTCGACGAGTAGTTGGTTGAGAGTCTGTTCGCGCTCGTCGTGACCGCCGCCAAGCCCCGCCCCGCGGTGACGTCCGACAGCGTCAATCTCGTCGATGAAGATAATGCAAGGAGCGTTCTTCTTGCCCTGCTCAAAAAGGTCGCGCACCCGCGACGCGCCAACCCCGACGAACATCTCGACAAAGTCAGATCCCGAAATCGAGAAGAAGGGCACATTGGCTTCACCTGCGACCGCGCGAGCGAGCAAGGTCTTGCCAGTGCCCGGAGGGCCCATCATGAGAACACCCTTCGGAATCCGCCCACCCAGCTTCTGGAACTTCTGCGGCTCCTTCAGAAACTCGATGATCTCCTGCAGCTCGTCCTTTGCCTCCTCGACCCCGGCGACATCCTTAAAAGTGACGCGCTTCTGCTGGTTCGAAAGGAGCTTTGCTCGACTCTTGCCAAACGAGAGCGCCTTGTTTCCCCCATTCTGCATCTGCCGCATCATGAAGATCCAGAAAGCGAAGATGAAGATGAACGGCGCCGATCCGGCGAGCATGCTCAGCCAGAACCCTCCTGTCGACGAAGGCTCAAATTGTACTCTGACACCATTCTTGTTCATCAATTCCGCGAGATCACGAGCAACAAATTCACCCGGTATCTTGGCGGTATACTTCGCTCCAGTCTTGAGCTGACCCGTCACCCTCGTCGGCTCGATCGTCGCCTTGTCAATTTCATGCGCGCTGACTTTGTTGACGAGATCCGAATAGCTCAGCTCCGCCGGTTGATTGCCACCAGTGTTGTTGAAGACCTTGTAGAGGAGGATTGCCCCCCCGATGATCACAACCCAAAGAATCACTTGCCTGATTGTCGAGTTCAAACCCATTTCCCTCCATTCAAAAGCACCGAACCATCATTCTAGCTCATTTTTCTTCAAATCGCCCGGGATTTTGCTCGGCGCTTCCCAACCTCCAGCTCAGTTGGTGTTCGATTAGTTTTTTCAAGTACAAGAGTGCGAAGTTTGCGCGTGACGATCAAGCCGCCCGGCAGCTCAACCCTCTTCCCCCCCTCTCCACTTAGCAACAGCCTCTCGACCGCCGCGAGATGGACCGCGTCGATTCGCCGCAGATCGCCTCGCACGGCACGCAACCAGAGACGCAAAACCCTCCGCCGAATGGCTGGGTGCTCTTCGCGCAACCTTCGCTGGCTCAGTCGACTATCGCTTTCCCTTGCCTCCTCTAGCACTTGCCCAGCTTGTTTGTTGAGCAACTCATCGTCCTCGCCGATAATCGCCGCCATCCGCAGTAGTGCCTCATCCAGCCTCGGATTGAATGATCTTAGATGCGGTAAAAGTTCGTGCCGAACTCGATTTCTGACAAGGTCTCTGGACAAATTGGAGCTGTCCGTTCGGAATCTGAGATCCCGCACCCCGCAGTGCTCGAGCACCTCGGCCCGCGTCACTTCGATCAGCGGACGAATCAATGTCACGCCATCATCCAATGGTCGCCTGAGGTGAATTCCGCGAAGACCCTCTGGCCCGGTGCCACGAAGAACCCGCATACAGATCGTTTCCACCTGATCGTCCTGCGTGTGTCCGGTTGTCACAAACACCGAACCACTCGCCGTTGCCGCTCGGGCAAGAAAGGAGTACCGAACGTCGCGTGCGACTGCTTCGATATTCCGGCCTTCGCCTCTCGCAATCGCGGCGATATCAACGCGTTCGATGATCGCCTCAACTCCAATTCCGCTGGCGAATACCTTGACGAACTCAGCGTCTTCATCCGACTCGGCGCCGCGCAGGAGATGATTGAGATGAGCAATCGCCACGGGACCCTTGTGCTGACGTGCCAGTGCATCGGCAAGTGCCGTCGAATCCGCACCACCAGACACTCCGACAACAATCTTCGCGTCTGGTGGAATACCGAGCCCTCTCAGGCTCGCGCGAAGCTTCTTTTCAAGTACGGTCTTCATCTCAATCTGCGCCTCTGCCCAAGGAACTGAATTATACGACTTGTCGCGTTTCCCTCAAGCTCGCGAACTCGACCCGCGCCTTAAATCCCTTCAGGAGAGGGAGGAAGATTCCTCTCCCTTTTGTTTTTTGGTTAGAATGAGACCGTGGGAAGACGATCCAGTTACCTGGCCATCCAAACATTGCTCCTGGCGGCGTCGCTACTGACTGGTTGTACCCGGCAGGAGGTTCCAAGTGCAGAGCCACTGTCAACGTGTATTCCGCAAACCGACCCGGACGGAAGCCTGCGGATCGCGATCTCGGCCGTCGAACACCGGCCCGACGAGACAAGAGTTCGAATCGTCGCCTACGCCGTCGCCGAACCCTCGAACTTTGCCTTGCCGGTCTATCACACGAGCAGAGGACGCTGGCTGATCGACGAGAAGCACCGCTCTTATCTGCTCGACCCGCAATGTCGCGAGTACAAGCTCCTGGATCGTCATGATGCACCGGGCATGGATGCGCCTCCAGATGGGAGGCTCAAGCTGAAGCCCGGAACAGCCTTCGAAACAGTTCTCGACTTCCCGCCACTCCCCGCAAACACAAGGCACGGTGTGCTGGTCTATGGGCCGCACGTCCTTCCGTTCTCGATTCTTCCCGGCACGACTCATTGAGCAATCGCTCACGACTCCAGCTCTAATCAGACTGCCGGTGGGGCTGGTTTCAGCGACGACTTGTCTGGAGGAACGACTGGTTGCAATCAATGCAGAGATACGGACGCTTCTCGCTCACAATCAGCATCAAGCGCTCCCAGGAGCGGCGGCGTCGTCGCTTGGTGTCGGTTGAGCCGCAATGGGGACAGACGTGAAGTGACCCTTGGACCGACTGTCGCGTCGGGATGTGGTTATTCGAGGGTTTCGGCAGGTCCATGACCGCCGGAAGAGGTCCCTGAGGCGGTGCCGGCGCAAATGTATCCGCCTTGTGCGCCGACGACGACCGGCGCTGATGCTTGGGCGGGAATGGCGAGAACGCGCGATAGAGGTAGTTACAATTGTCGCAGAGCAGTTCGCGAAATCCGACTAGACGTAAGGAAAGCGGCGCTGGGCGATATCCGCTTCTGACTCGCGGGCTCCCGCAGGATGGACAATAGCGCATCGACGTGTGATCCCTTCTGGCCGGCCATCCTGAATCTACCACTTGGATCACTCGATGAAAAGAGCCTGTGGTGCAACCCCCTTTTTGGAGTGCGGAGCCTTGGAAAGAGGGTTCAGAGTACAGGCTTTAGCCTGCAGGCTC